>JAFALX010000174.1 GCA_019234035.1 Candidatus Dormiibacterota bacterium
AATCCATACGGCGGCATGGTCTTGACCCCCGAGGGGTTGCCCGAACTTCCAGCGCCCCTTGTAGAAGCTTGGATGAAATTGCAGGCAGCAAGCAAAGTGGCGGCCGCTACGACAGAGACAACCGAGGCGGTGGCCCGCACTCTCCTCCGCACTAGGCCACTGTGACATGGGATCCACATATGCGTCAGAGGCCTCAAGGCATCCCTCGCGGCACTGGTCGATAGTCCCCCGAGGCCGACCGAGGGCGGTTATCTCAGCACGGCATCGTTGCGGTGACAAGCGGTCCGTATTTCGGCAGAAGCATCTCTCGCCTTCGCGCGGGGAAACCCTTGCCGCATTCAGGGGAAGTGCCCGATGACCGCGGGTTGCTGCGCGCCGGAAGCTGTCGACAGTGTCCAGATCACGGAGGTTGTCGACATGACCAGCCCACCTGTCCAAGCCGGGAGCGGCGCAGCCCGCAGCGCCACCTTCATCAAGACACCGATCGCGGTGGTTGTTCTCGCCGGCGTCGTACTCGCCCTGGGGGCGCTTGCGGTTGGACTTGTGCTCGAGGCACAAGCTGCTCGCTCTGATGCGGGTCTCGACTACGTCGCCGTCGTCGCGTACGCATCGTGTGCCGCGCTCACGGCCGCTCTCGTGCTCCTTGGCAGAGCGTTGTTCTCATCGCCACACGCGCGGGTGCAGCGGCTCTTTCGCGCAGATTCCGTCCTCGCCATCATCGCGGCGGCCGCGACGATCGGCAACCTGCTCGTCATGCAGATCCACGACTGGACGACGACGATCACGTGTGACGGGTGCGACGCCATCACGATGACGCCGACGCCGAACCAGATCGCGGCTTCGGTCGCTCTGGACCTCGGGGCCGGTGCAGTCGCAGCGCTGCTGCCGATGATCGCTATCCTGGTCCTCCGTCACCGCAGGGAGGCGGTGGCGAACAGCGCGTGAGCTGGAGGCGACGATCAGGCGGTTGCGGCGAAGCTGAGCGCCGGCGCGATCGGCTGCGCGGCGGGCTGCAGGTCGCGCAGCCGCGCGCGGACGCGCAGCTGACCCTGCCACGAGTCCATCTCCAGCGAGAAGCAGGCGTCGATCTCGCGTCCGCGCGGCAGGTGGCGCTGCAGCTGCGGCTTGTGGAACGCGATCGCCTCGACCATCCCGCCGCCGGCCGCGAGGACGACACGGAGGTGCTGCTTGTCCGCGCCGAACGTGGTGGTGCTCAGCACCCGCGCGCCGCGCAGCGCGAGCAGCGGCTGCAGGTTGCCGAGCCCGCACGGCTCGAGCCGCTCGAGCTCGCGGCACAGTGCCGGTGTGGCGCCGCCCGCGGTGATCTCGCTGTCTATGGCAAATACTCGCTCGCGCGGCGTGCTGTCCAGCTGCGCGGCCACCGCGTCCGTGATCAGCACGCGGAACTCCGCGAACCGGGACGCCTCCAGGCTGAAGCCTGCGGCGGCGGTGTGACCGCCGTAGCGAAGCAGCGCCGGCGCCGCACGGTCCAGCGCGCGCACGATGTGCACGCCTGCGACGGACCGCGCCGATCCCTTCGCCTCTGCGGCATCGAGGCAGACCACAAAGGCCGGTCGCGCATAGCGTTCCGCGAGCCGGCCGGCGACGAGCCCGACGATTCCCATCGGCCACTCGGGGTCGCCGAGCACGATCGCGGGCGCGTCCTCGTCGAGCTCGGCCACGCGCTCCTCTGCCTGCGCGACCGCGGCCGCCACCGCAGCCTGCCGCTCGCGGTTCTGCGCGTCGAGCTGCTGCGCGAGCCGCAGCCCCTCGTCCTCATCGGTGACCAGGCAGAGCTGCAACGCGAGGCGTGCGTCCTCCATGCGTCCCGCGGCGTTGATGCGCGGGCCGATGGCGAATGCGAGGTCCGACGCGCGCAGGTCACCGTCGAGCCCGGCGACGTCGCAGAGCGACTGCACGCCGAGCACGTCACGCAGTCGCGGCAATCCCTCGCGCACGATGCTGCGGTTCTCGCCGCGCAGCGGCATGAGGTCGGCGACCGTTCCGAGCGCCGCGAGCCCCGACGCGTCGCGCACGGCTCCTTCCGGCACGATGCCGGCCTCCTCCAGCGCCTGCAGAAGCTTGAACGCGACGCCCGCGCCGGCGAGCCCGTCGAACGGGTACTCACTGCCCTCGAGCTTTGGGTTGATGAGCGCGTCGACATCGGCCAGCCGCGGCGGCCCGCCGTCCGGCGCCAGCGGCAGGTGGTGGTCGGTGACGATGAGACGCATCCCCGCCGGGCGCGATGCCGCGACGTCGACGCTCGAGGTGCCGCAGTCAACGGTGATGACGCACCCCACGCCCCGGGCACCAAGCTCCTCGAGCGCCGCGCGGTGCAGCCCATAGCCCTCGGTCATCCGGTTGGGGATGTAGGGGACGACGCGCGCACCCGCTGAACGCAGCGCGCGCGTGAGCATGGCGCAGGCTGTGACGCCGTCGGCGTCGTAGTCGCCGTACACAGCGATCGGCGTTCCGTCGCGCACAGCCTCGCGGATCACCGACACAGCGTTGGGCATCGCGGGCAGCAGCAACGGGTCGTGGCACTCACCAGCGGAGTCGATGAGCCGCGCCGCCCGGCTCGCGTCGTAGCCGCGCGC
The DNA here is from genome assembly GCA_019234035.1 of Candidatus Dormiibacterota bacterium. Lineage (GTDB taxonomy): Bacteria > Chloroflexota > Dormibacteria > Aeolococcales > Aeolococcaceae > JAFALX01. Next base: position 2,598 of record JAFALX010000174.1, read on the forward strand.
CGCCAGGACCCGGCCCAGCACCGGATCGAAGCCGGGCAGCGGAGCGCAGCCCGATGCCTGCCACCGGCGGGGCGCGGGTCTCATACGGCCGTCCTCAGCGAAGTCGAGTGCGGGATCATCGAGGGCACATCCGTTCGACCGAAGTGTACCCATCCGCGCGACAGATGTCTGTCGCGGCGACCGGCGGCGTCGTCGCGCTACGAGGCGGTCGGCGCGCCCGGGCCGGGGACGTCCGGCGCTGACGGGGCGGGCGCCGAGGGCGCCGCAGGGGGGGCCTGCGTGATGTTGCTGAAGTCGACGCGCGGCGCCTCCGCGACTGTGGCGCGCTGCGCGTCAGGGATGGTGAAGAACTGCGCGCTCTGGAAGTGGAACCAGCCGGCGATCAGGTTCGACGGGAACGCCTGCACGCGGCGGTTGAAGCCCTGCACGGTGTCGTTGTAGACGCGGCGCGAGCTCTGGATGCGGTCCTCGGTGTCGCTCAGCGTCGCCTGGAGCTGCAGGAAGTTCTGGTTCGCCTTCAGCTCCGGGTAGTTCTCCGCGACCGCGAACAGCCTGCCCAGCGCTGAGACGAACGGGCCCTCGGCCTCCGACGCCTGCGCCGGTCCCTGGGCGGATTGCGCCGCCGCACGCGCACGGGTCACCTCTTCGAACACGCCGCGCTCGTGCGCCGCATAGCCCTGCACGGTGTTGACCAGGTTGGGCACGAGGTCGTACCGGCGTTTCAGCTCGGTGTCGACGTCTGCCCAGGCCGTCTGCACCGCGTTGCGTCCGCTGATGAAACGGTTGTACGAGACCATCAGGCTCAGCAGCAGCAGGACGACGATCGCAACGATGACGATGAGGACGACCATTGGACCTAGCCTAGCGGACCACGAAGGGCCGCGTGGTCCCCGGCCCGTTACCGCATCAGCTGACGCAGAACCAGCGGCAGGATGCCGCCGTTGCGCAGATACACCACGTCGGTCTCGCTGTCGAGCCGGCACCGCGTGTCGAACGACACCTCGTTCCCGTCGTCGCGCCGCGCAGTGACCCGGACCGTGGACCCCGGCGTCGCCTCCGCGACACCGCGCACGGTGTACGTCTCGTGTCCGTCGAGGCCGAGCGACTCCGCGCTCTCGCCCTCGGCGAACTGCAGCGGCAGGATCCCCATGCCGACGAGGTTGCTGCGGTGGATCCGCTCGAAGGACCTCGCGATCGCACAGCGAACCCCCTGCAGCAGCGGACCCTTCGCCGCCCAGTCCCGGCTGGAGCCCGAGCCGTACTCCCGTCCCGCGAGCAGCACGAGGGGTACGCCGTCCGCGACGTACCGCGCCGACGCGTCGTAGATGGTCATCACCTCACCGCTCGGGAGATGCGTGGTCCAGCCTCCCTCCTTGCCGCCGGCGAGCTCGTTGCGCAGCCGGACGTTGGCGAACGTCCCACGCACCATCACCTCGTGGTTGCCACGCCGCGCCCCGTACGTGTTGAAGTCACGCGCCTCGACCCCGTGCTCGCGCAGGTACGCAGCAGCGGGGCTCGCGCCGGCGATCGTGCCGGCGGGCGAGATGTGGTCGGTGGTGATGGAATCGCCGAGCACCGCCAGCACCCGCGCGTCCTCGATGTCGGCCGGTGGCACGGGCTGCAGCGGCATGTCGACGAAGAACGGCGGCTCGCGGACGTAGGTCGACTCGGCGTCCCAGTCGAACAGCGCACCGGTCGGGGCGGGGAGGCGCTGCCAGTGCTCGTCGCCGTCGAAGATGCGCGCATATTCGCGGACGAACGCCTCACGCTGCAGTGCGAGCAGCACCGTCGCCGCCACCTCGTCTCTGGTTGGCCAGAGGTCGTTGAGGTAAACCGGGTTGCCCTCGGTATCGCTGCCGAGCGGCTCGGAGGTGAGGTCGATGTCGAGGCGGCCGGCGAGCGCGTACGCCACAACCAGCGGTGGTGACGCGAGATACGCGGCGCGCACCTGCGGATGAATTCGCCCTTCGAAGTTGCGGTTTCCGCTCAACACCGCTGCCACGGCGAGCTCGTCGGCGTCGATCCTGCTCGCGACTGAATCCGGCAGCGGACCGCTGTTGCCGATGCACGTCGTGCAGCCGAACCCGACGAGGTTGAAACGCAGCGCGTCGAGCGACTCCAGCAACCCGGCCCGCTCCAGGTAATCGGTGACCACTCGCGACCCCGGCGCCAGCGAGGTCTTGACGTACAGCGGCGGCGCGATGCCTCGGCGCACCGCGTTGCGCGCCAGAAGCCCGGCGGCGACCATCACGGCCGGGTTCGACGTGTTGGTGCACGACGTGATGGCGGCGATGACCACCGATCCGCGCCGCACCTCCGCCGCGCCGTCGCCCGACGAGCCGGCGCGGACATCCTCCTCCTGACCGGCGCCCTCAGCGATCATGCGTAAGGCAGCGTTCCGGTCCGCGACGGTGTCGTCCTGCCACACGCTCGCGAACGACTCCCACACGCGTGAGAGCGGCACGCGGTCCTGAGGCCGCTTCGGCCCGGCGAGGCTTGGCTCGACGGTCGCCAGGTCGAGCTCGAGCATCTCGCTGAACCGCGGCGTTTCCGACTCGTCTGTCCGGAACATGCCCTGTTCCTTGCAGTACCGCTCCACGAGCTCGATGTGCTCGGGCTCGCGGCCGCTCTCGCGCAGGTACTCGAGCGTCCTGTCGTCGACGGGGAACAGCGACGCCGTCGCGCCGAACTCCGGTGACATGTTCGAGATCGTGGCCCGGTCGGGCACCGACATCGACGAGAGCCCGCTGCCGCAGAACTCGACGAACTTGTTCACCACGCCGTGGTTGCGCAGCATCTCGGTGATGGTGAGCACGAGGTCCGTCGCGGTGGTCGCCGGCGGCAGCTCGTTGTGGAACCGCACGCCGACCACCACGGGCGTGAGCAGGAACAACGGTTGCCCGAGCATGCAGGCCTCGGCCTCGATGCCTCCAACACCCCAGCCGAGCACGCCGATGCCGTTGACCATCGGCGTGTGCGAGTCGGTGCCCACCAGCGTGTCCGGGACGGCGAGGGTGGCGCCGCCGCTCTCGCGTAGCTGCACCACGCGCGACAGGTATTCCAGGTTCACCTGATGCACGATCCCCATCCCGGGAGGCACGACGCGAAAGTCGCGGAACGCCTGCTGTGCCCAGCGCAGCAGCACGTAACGCTCCTGGTTGCGCTCGTACTCGCGTGCCAGGTTGCGCTCGTATGCCGACGCGTCGCCGAAGGCGTCCACCTGCACCGAGTGATCGATGACGAGGTCGACCGGCACCTGCGGATCCACGCGCATGGGATCGCCGCCGGCGCGCGCGACGGCCGAGCGCATGGCGGCGAGGTCGACGACGGCGGGCACGCCGGTGAAGTCCTGCAGCAGCACGCGCGCGGGCATGAACGCGCGCTCGCGATCGTGCTCCGGCGGACGGCCGTCCCAACGCGCGAGCGCCTCGACATCACCCTCGCGCACGAAGCTCGACGCCGCGTGACGGAGCAGGTTCTCGAGCAGCACCTTCACCGTCACCGGCAGGTGCTGCGCGTCGCCCGCGCCGCTCGCGGCCAGCGCCGCCAGGCTGTGAAAGTCGATGCCGGCCTGGAGCTGGGTTCGGGTACCGAAGCTGTCGTGCCCGTTCATGGTGAGGCGCGCATCTTCGCACTAGCACTCGCGGACGCAGGTCAGCTGGGTGTCGACAGCTGGGCGAGGTACGACGTGAGGTGGGTGTACGCGCCGGTGGCGAGCAGGATGCCGAGCGCCGCCGTGATGACGCCGCCGGCGAGCGTCACCGGCCGCGCGAAGCGGCTCAGGCGTCGCGGCAGCTGGGGCAGCGACGCCCAGAGCAGCGCAACGATGATGAAGGGCATCCCGAGTCCGATCGAGTACACGCCGAGCAGCAGCGCCCCTGCCGCGGCGTGCGACGACACCGCCGCGAGCGTCAGCGCCGCGGCCAGGAACGGCCCCACGCACGGCGTCCAGCCGATGCCGAACACGACGCCCACGAGAAATGCCCCCGCCACTCCGCCGCGCCGGATGCGCTCGGGCAGCCGCACCGCGTAGACGCGCTCGAGCGGTGCCCAGCGCACCGCCCCGACGATCAGCAGCCCGAACAGAAAGACGAGCACACCGCCGGCGATCTCCAATGCCCGCGCCGTCGTCCCCTGCGCCAGCCGGCCGATGCTGCCGGCGGTGAGCCCGAGCGCGATGAAGACGGCGGTGAACCCCGCGACATAGAGCACAGACCCGAGCAGCAGCCGTCCTCGAAACCCGGCGCGCCGCGCCGCCGCCTCACCCGGCGTGTCGCTCGATGCCGCGGCGGCGAGATCCGCGGCGCCGGCGCCCGACACCGTGGCGAGGTACGCCGGCAGCAGCGGCACCGTGCACGGCGACAGAAAGGACGCCAGCCCCGCGACGAAGGTTGCGGCAACGGCCGCAAGGCTCGGCATCAGCCGAAGGTGAACGTGTAGAGCTGGAAGCCCGCCGGGACTGACAGGTCGATGAGATGCGTCCCGGGATCCACCGCGGTCAGCAGAGCGAACAGGTCCTGCCGGGAGACGGTGAACGCGGAGCCGGTCAGAGAAGAGGCGGCGAGGTCGGTGGGGACCGGTTTGCCGTCGATCGTCACGGTGATGCTCAGCGAACCGGCCGCGCTGCCGGCGACGACGTACACCGAGTCGGCATGGAAGTTGAGCCGCACGTGCCCGGGCGCCACCGCCTCGAGGTACTGACCGTGGTCGACCCACGAGCCGGTGACCTGAATCGCGTCGCGAGCCTGCGGTGGGCCGTGGTCGGGGTACGAGGCGACCTCTCCCTGTCCACCGTATTTCTGCCCGTCTGCCAGAACTCCCCGCTCGCTGCCGGCGTAGAGCTCCGGCGTGATGTCGGCCGGCACCTCGGTGGCCGCGGGCGGGGAAGCCTGATGCACGCTGAGCAGCGCCGCCACCGCCTTGCTCGTGGCGTCGTAGTCGCCCTCGCCGAAGCTCGTGTAGGCGATGCGACCCTGCTGGTCGAGCAGGTACTCGGCCGGCCAGTACTCGTTCTGATAGGCGTTCCACGTCGCCATCTGCGAGTCGATCGCCACAGGCCACGTGACCCCGAGCCGCTGCACCGCCGCGCGCACGTTGGACGGTGACTTCTCGAAGTCGAACTCCGGCGAGTGCACGCCGACGATGACCAGGCCGTCGCCCTTGTACTCGGCGTCGAGCTGCTGCAGGTGCGGGATCGTGCGAACGCAGTTGACGCACGAGAAGGTCCAGAAGTCGATGAGGACCACGTGCCCGCGCAGCGCGGTCAGCGTGAGCGGCGCCGTGTTGACCCAGCCGTCGAGCCCGGTGAAGCCGGGCGCGGCGGGGCGCTGTGAGGCGGGAGCGAGCGCCCCGTTGCTGCCCGTGCCACCGCCGCCCCTCGCCGGAGGGGACGCCGGCCGCAGCACCGTGACCACGACGATGACTGCGATCGCCGCGACCACCACCCCCAACGTGATTCGGAATCGAGTCATACCGCCCGCTCACTGTACGAGGGTCGGTGACGGTCGCCGGAACCGGCGCCGCGAAACCCAGTACCGGCCGGCGTCGCAGTCTCGTCGCACTGACGTGCCCTGAGCTTCGCGGCGATCGATGCTGCGCGCGCCTCTGTTAGCGTTCGCGGGCAAGCGTCCTCGCTTTTCGGCAGCGGTTGTCAGTTGCACACGAAGCCCCATGCGAAGAGGAATCGAAGCGACGCGATGGCAGAACGACGGCCCAGCGATGGTCCGGCCTCCAGGTTGAGTGACACGGCGGCGTCTCGTCCGCGCGCGGACCGGCGTCGCGTCGTCATCGAGGGTGTGCGCCCGCAGGTCGACTGCGGCTCGCTGCCGGCGAAGGCGACGCAGGCGCTCCCGCTGCTCGTGTCGGCGACGCTGGTCGCGGACTCGCACGACCCGCTGGTCGCCTACGTCCGCCACGGCCCGCCGCCGGGGCCGCAGGACGCCGCCGAGCTGCCCCGGTCCTGGAAGGAGATCCCCCTCGACGCGCACGGCAACGACCGCTTCGCCGCATGGATCACGCCGCCGCGCACCGGCGCGCACGAGTTCGCGCTCGTGGGCCTGCCCGACGACTACGGCGCGTGGCTGCACTACCTGCGCATCCGTGTCGACGTCGGTCAGGACGTGACGCTCGACCTCGAGGAGGGCGCGGCGATGGTGCAGCGCCGCCGCCGGACTGCGAGCGCCGGCGACCAGCGGGCGCTCGACGCGCTGGCTGCGCGGCTCCGATCGCGCCGCTCGGCCGCCGCCCGGCTGGAGATCGCCGAGCGACCGGCCACGGTCGCGCTGATGCGCCGCACCGCCGACAGGAGCGATGCCACCGTTGCCGGGCCGTTCCCGCTCTGGGTCGAGCGCCCCCGCGCCGGGTTCTCCGCCTGGTACGAGATGTTCCCCCGCTCGGAGGGCGCCGACCCGCCACACAGCGGCACGTTCCGAACCGCCGCGTGCCGCCTCTCGTCGATCGCCGAGATGGGCTTCGACGTCGTGTACCTGCCGCCCATCCACCCGATCGGCGAGACCCACCGCAAGGGCCACAACAACGTGGCGCGGCCGGGACCGGGGGCGCCGGGCAGCCCCTGGGCGATCGGCAGCTCGGCGGGCGGGCACACCGCCGTCAACCCGGAGCTGGGGACGCTCGCCGACTTCGACGCCTTCGTCGCCGAGGCCAGGCGCCTCGGCCTCGAGGTGGCCCTCGACTACGCGCTCCAGGCGAGCCCCGACCACCCCTGGGTCAAGCAGCACCCGGCCTGGTTCCGGCACCGCGCCGACGGCTCGGTGCGCTACGCGGAGAACCCGCCGAAGCGATACGAGGACATCTATCCGTTCGACTTCGAGAGCGAGGACGCCGACGGGTTGTGGGCTGCGCTGCTGCGGGCCATGCGCTTCTGGGCCAATCGAGGGGTTCGCATCTTCCGCGTCGACAACCCACACACCAAGCCGCTCAGGTTCTGGCAGTGGCTGATCGGCGAGATGCACCAGAGTCACCCCGACACCCTCTTCCTCGCCGAGGCCTTCACGCGGCCGGCGGTGATGCGCCGTCTCGCCAAGATCGGCTTCTCGCAGTCGTACACCTACTTCACGTGGCGCAACGCCAAGTGGGAGCTCGAACAGTATCTGCTGGAACTGTCCCAAACAGAGCAGGCCGATTGGTTCCGCCCCAACTTCTGGGTGAACACGCCGGACATCCTGCACGCGACGCTGCAGCGGGGCGGCCTGCCTGCGTTCCGGCTGCGCGCGGTGCTGGCCGCGATCGCGGGGCCGTCGTGGGGCATGTACAGCGGCTACGAGCTCGGCGAGAACGTCGCGGTTCGCGAGGGCAGCGAGGAGTACCTGGATTCGGAGAAGTACCAGCTGCGGCCGCGCGCCTGGGACCGGCCGAACACGCTGGTGCCGCTGATCACCGAGCTGAACGGCATCCGCCGCCGCCACGCAGGTGCGGTGGCGCAGCTGAACACGCTGCGCGTGCACCACATCGAGAGCGAGCATCTGCTCTGCATCAGCCGGGCCACCCCGGCGAACGAGGACGTGCTGCTGCTCGTGGTCAACCTCGATCCGTTCGCGACCCACGACGGCTGGACGTGGCTCGACCTCAACACGATCGGCATTCCCGGAGACCGGCCGTTCGTTGCGCGCGACGAGCTCAGCGGGGCCAGTTACACGTGGCAGGGGCCGGCCAACTACGTCCGCCTCGATCCGGCGGTCGCCCCCGCACACGTCTTCTCGCTGACCGCCTCGTGAACGACGACACCTCCGCGCCGGCAGCCCCCGCAGCGCCCGCGGTTCCGGAGCCCGCCGCACCCGCCGCCGCGGCGGTCGCCGCCGCCGGGGGCGCACCCGCATCCGACCCCGGCGGCGTCGAGCGGCGCAACTGGTTCAAGCACGCGGTCTTCTACGAGCTGCTGGTTCGTGCCTTCTCTGACAGCAACGACGACGGCGTCGGCGACTTCCCCGGCCTGACCAGCCGCCTCGACTACCTGCAGTGGCTGGGCATCGACTGCATCTGGCTGCTTCCCTTCAACAGCAGCCCCATGCGCGACGGCGGCTACGACATCTCGGACTACTACGACGTGCTGCCCGAGTACGGCACGGTCGCCGACGTGCGCACGCTGGTGCAGGAGGCTCATGCCCGCGGCATGCGCGTGATCATGGACATGGTGATGAATCACACGAGTGATCAGCACCCCTGGTTCCAGCAGGCACGCTCCTCACCGGACAACCCCTACCGGGACTGGTACGTGTGGTCGGACACCAAGAGCCGCTACACCGACGCGCGCATCATCTTCATCGACACAGAGACGTCCAACTGGACCTGGGACGAGCAGGCCGGCGCCTACTACTGGCATCGCTTCTTCAGCCACCAGCCCGACCTCAACTACGACAACCCGCAGGTTCGGGAGGAGATGAAGAACGTCGTGCGGTTCTGGCTCGACCTCGGCATGGACGGGTTCCGGCTCGACGCGGTGCCCTACCTGTTCGAGCGCGAGGGCACGAGCTCCGAGAACCTTCGCGAGACGCACGAGTACCTGGCGGACCTGCGCGACACCGTCGACCGCGAGTACGGCGGCGACAAGGTGCTGCTGGCGGAGGCCAACCAGTGGCCGGAGGACGTCGTCGACTACTTCGGCACCGCCGAGCACCCCGAGTGCCACATGTGCTTCCACTTCCCCCTCATGCCGCGCATGTTCATGGGCCTGCGCCGCGAGCAGCGCTACCCCATCACCGAGATCCTGGAGCGCACGCCGACCATTCCCGAGAACTCGCAGTGGGGCCTGTTCCTGCGCAACCACGACGAGCTCACCCTGGAGATGGTCAGCGACGACGAGCGCGACTACATGTGGCAGGAGTACGCCAAGGATCCGCGCATGAAGCTCAACCTCGGCATCCGCCGCCGCCTCGCCCCGCTGCTCAACAACGGCCGGCGGCAGATGGAGCTGTTCTACGGGCTGCTGCTGTCGCTCCCAGGGTCGCCCATCCTCTACTACGGTGACGAGATCGGCATGGGCGACAACGTGTATCTCGGCGATCGCGACGGGGTGCGCACACCCATGCAGTGGTCCGAGGATCGCAACGGCGGATTCAGCCGCGCCGACTTCGCGGCGCTGTACATGCCGCCGCTCATGGATCCCGTGTACGGGTACGCCGCGTGTAATGTGGCCGCACAGCGTCGCAACGAGTCGTCACTTCTGCACTGGCTACGGCGGTTCATCGCCGTGCGCAAGCGCTGGCCGGTGTTTGGCGGCGGTGCCTTTGAGGCGCTCGATGCGGCGCATCCATCCGTGTTTGCATTCCTGCGTACGCTTGGAGACCATGTGGTGTTGTGTGTCAACAATCTCTCTCGCTTCGCGCAGCCGGTGGAGCTTGACCTGCGCCGCTTCGAGGGGCTGACCCCCGTGGAGATGCTCGGGCACGTGCACTTCCCGCGTATCGGTGAGCTGCCGTACCTGCTCACGATGGCGCCGCACGGCTTCTACTGGTTCACGCTCGAGCGATTCGAGCACTGAGGCCGTAGTGTCCCGTCCCGGAAGTCTCTTGCATCTTCATCGGGCTCGGCGGCCGGGCGCCTGCGGCACTGATGCCATCGTCAAGGGGCCCGGCGCTGCCTCGTCACGCATCAACAGATGCGATCCTCAGCGCGCCACCCTTTCCTTGGCACCGGCCGCCGAGCCCGCGAATATGCGGCGAACCTCCGGGACGGGACACTAGATGCCGGTGGCGATGGAAACGCTCGATGCCGTCATGGCCGAGTCGCGTCTCGGCGAGGCGCTCGACGAGGTCGCGGGGTACGTCGTGCGGCAGCGGTGGTCGGGTGCGATCGGGAAGACGCCTCGCGCCGTGCAGATTCTCGACGCGGTGCGCATCCGCGACATAGCCGTGCCCACGTATTTCACCGTCACGCGGATCGAGTTCGACGACGGGCTCACACGTGCCTACGCGCTGCCCCTGGGGCATCGCGAGGCGGGCGACCCGCTGGCGGAGCGCGCGCCCGACTTCGTCATCGGCAGCCTCCCCGGTGCGACACCTGCGCGCTTCCTATACGACGCGCTCGGCGACCCGGACTACGTGCGCTGGCTGTGGCGCTCCGTGCACCGCGAGACGACGCTGCTCACCCCGGGCGCGTCCCTGCGCTTCACGGTGCTCGACAGCGGCAGCCTCGACCAAGAACTCGAACCGTCGCTGCGCGTGCTCGGCGTGGAGCAGAGCAACACGTCGTTCATCCTCGGCGACGAGACGTTTCTCAAATGGCTGCGCCGCGTCGAACCCGGGCCGTCGCAGGAGCTCGAGATGCTCGAAGCGCTGGAACGCGCGGGCTTCACGCACCTGGCCCCGCTGCACGCCGCCGTCCTCTACGAGCCGCGCGGCGCCGCACCGACGCCGCTCGCCCTGATCCAGCCCTTCCTGCACAACGCGACCGAGGGCTGGACCCTGGCGCTGACCTCCCTTCGAGTGCTGTATGCAGCGGCCGAGGACCTGCCCGCGACGGCGACTGCGTCCGAGCGCCGCGCCGCAGTCGACGAGCACGGGGCGGACTTCGCCGGCGAGTCGGCGCGCCTCGGCGCGGTCGTGGCCGAGATGCATCTCGCGCTGGCGAGCGCGCGGATGGGGGAGAGCTTCGCACCGTCCCAGCTCTACGCGGCGGACCTGCGCCAGTGGGCCGGCGACATGACGGCCGAGCTCGATGTGCTCCTGGCCCGGCCCGATTCCGTGCTGGATCCGCTGCGCCTCAAGCGTGATGCGCTGGCCGGCTGCTTTGCGGCGGTGCGCGAGCTGCCTGCCTCCGGGCTGTGCATCCGGGTGCACGGGGACCTCCACCTGGGCCAGACACTGCGCACCGACTCGGGGTGGGTGATTCTCGATTTCGAGGGCGAGCCCGACCGCACGCCGGAGCAGCGGCGCCGCCGCATCTCTCCCCTGGTGGACGTGGCCGGCATGCTGCGGTCGTTCGACTACGCGGCCGCGGTGGCGCTGTCCGAGCGAGTCCTTCCCCAGAGTGCCGACTGGGAGGCGATGCTCGACTACGGCGAGGCGTGGGCGCAGATCAGCCGCGACGCCTTCTGGAACGCGTACCTCGAGGCGGTGGCCGGCAGCGGCCTGCTGCCGGACGCCAAGGCGACCGGCGTCCTCCGCCGCGCCTTCGAGCTGCAGAAAGCGCTGTACGAGACGGCGTACGAGCTCGGTCACCGGCCATCCTGGGCGGCGATCCCCATGCGCTTCCTAATGCGGCGTGTCGCATGACCGAGACCAAGACCCAGACCGCCGTGCGCGACTGGACGGCCGATGTGCGCCGCCTCGTCGCCGGCAGCCACGACCAGCCGCACGCGTTCCTCGGAGCCCACACGCAGGACGGCGCCACGATCGTGCGCGCTTTCCACCCCGATGCGATCGAGATTGCCGTGGCCTACCCGGGCGGGATGGTGCCGATGGAGCGCATCGATCCCGCGGGGCTCTTCGAGGGCCGCGTCCCTGCGGCAGAGCTGCCCGGATACCGCCTGCGCGTGCGCACCGGATCCGCCGAGTGGGAGGCGGACGACCCGTACCGCTTCCTGCCGACGCTCGGTGAGATGGACCTCTATCTCATCGGGGAGGGCACACACCGTGAGCTCTGGCGCCGGCTCGGGTCGCGCGTCATCGAGCACCAGGGCGTCACGGGAACGGCGTTCGCGGTCTGGGCGCCGAACGCCCGTGGCATCCACCTGGCGAGCGACGCCAACGCCTGGGACACCCGGACCTGGCCCATGCGCTCGCTCGGTCCCTCAGGCGTGTGGGAGCTGTTCGTGCCGAACGTGGCCACGGGAACCCGCTACAAGTACCGCGTCACCCGTCTCAACGGACAGCAGGTCATGAAGGCGGATCCGCTGGCGCGTGCCGCCGAGCGGCCGCCGAGCACGGCCACCGTCGTCACCGAGCCGGCGCACACGTGGGGCGACGCCGGGTGGATGCAGCGCCGGGCGCAGTCCAACCCGCAGACGTCGCCGATGGCCGTGTACGAGGTCCACCTCGGGTCGTGGCGACGTCGAGCGGACGGCCGCAACCTCACCTATCGCGAGCTCGCGCCGCTGCTCGCCGAGCACTGCAAGACGCTGGGCTTCACGCACGTGGAGCTGATGCCGGTGATGGAGCATCCGTTCGGTGGCTCGTGGGGCTACCAGGTGACGGGCTATTACGCGCCCACGGCGCGGTACGGCTCGCCGGACGACTTCCGCTTCTTCGTCGACCACCTGCACCAGGAGGGGATCGGCGTCATCCTCGACTGGGTGCCGGCGCACTTCCCACGCGACGACTGGGCGCTGGCTCGCTTCGACGGCACCGCGTTGTACGAGCACGAGGATCCGCGCCGCGGCGAGCACCCTGATTGGGGCACCTATGTCTTCAACTACGGGCGCAACGAGGTGCGCAACTTCCTCGTCGCCAACGCGCGCTACTGGGCCGAAGAGTTCCACGTCGACGGGCTGCGCGTCGACGCGGTTGCGTCCATGCTCTACCTCGACTACTCGCGTCGTGCCGGCGAGTGGCTGCCCAACCGCTTCGGCGGCCGCGAGAACCTCGAGGCGATCGCGGTCCTCCGCGAGGTCAACGAGGTGCTGCCGCGCGACTACCCGGGCATCGTCACGATCGCCGAGGAGTCGACCGCGTGGCCGGGCGTTTCGAAGCCGCCCGCGGCCGGCGGCCTTGGCTTCAGCTTCAAATGGAACATGGGGTGGATGCACGACACGCTGGACTACCTCTCGAAGGATCCGGTGTTCCGGCGCTACCACCACCAGCAGCTCACGTTCGGCCTCTGGTACGCGTGGTCGGAGAACTTCATCCTGCCGCTGTCGCACGACGAGGTCGTGCACCTGAAGGGCTCGCTGCTGCAGAAGATGGCGGGCGACCGCTGGCAGAAGCTCGCCAACCTGCGCGCGCTGTACGCGTGGATGTGGGCGCACCCCGGTAAGAAGATGCTGTTCATGGGCGACGAGATCGCCGCGCCCGAGGAGTGGGCGCACAACCGCGAGCTGCGCTGGGAGGTGCTGAACGACCCGGGCAACGCGGGCGTTCGCCTGCTGGTCCGCGACCTCTGCGCCGTCTACCGGGACACGCCGTCGATGTTCGAGATGGACGACCGGCCCGAGGGCTTCTCCTGGATCGACGGCGGCAACGCCGAGCAGAACGTGATCGCGTTCACCAGGTACGGCTCCAACGGCCGGCCGGGGCTCGTCTGCGTGGCCAACTTCTCGCCGGTCGTCTACGAGGGGTTCCGCGTGGGCCTGCCGGTGCCCGGGCGCTGGCGGGAGGTGCTGAACACGGACTCTCCCTTCTACGCAGGCAGCGGCGTGGGCAACGAGGGCGAGGTGACGACCGAGCCCGTCGCCTGGCACGCCAGCCCGCAATCGGCCCGGCTGATGCTGCCGCCTCTCGCCGTCCTCTACTTCGCCCCCATTGCTTAACCCCAGCAGGACGCGGACAATGCCAGGTACCCCGTCGGGTGAGTGAGCGGCAGGCGGCGCCTCGGCTGCGCTGAGCCCCCTCTTCGGCAGCCCCGACCGATTCCAGAACAACAGGAGTACCCGCACCAATGGACACCGACTCTGCCCGCGCCAGCCTGCTGAAGGAGCAGGCGCGGCTCGAGGGGCTGCTCATCGCCGCCGCGCGTCTGCATGCCGGGGCCCAGGAGGCCCAGGAGCGGGAACTCTCGTCCTCCGATCAGCACCCCGCTGAGCTCGCCACCGAGACGATCGAGCGCGAGCTGGATCAGTCGGTGGTGTTGCACGTCCAGATGGAGCTGACCGAGGTGGAGGCGGCCGTGGCCAAGGTCGAAGCGGGCACGTACGGCCTCTGCGAGGCGTGCGCCAAGCCGATCAGCGACGCCCGCCTCGAGGCCATGCCCGCCGCGCGGTACTGCATCGAGGACCAGGCGAAGCTCGCCCGCAACGGCCGGCGCAACGGGTCCCGCTAGCAAACAGAGCGGTTGACGGGCTTGCCGTCACCCGACAACCGTTCTCCGACCGCGTGCCAGCTAGAGCGCCAGCCGTCACGTCCTCGCCGAGGTGTGACGTTCCGGTCGAAGTCACCCGTCCTCACGCCTTCCGCATCCGGTGACCTCAGACATCGCTGCAACACCGCGTAAACGGCGAGTCGCAAGGCGTCAATTGCTGCACTCGCGTCACTCCGAGCGGCGGTAGCGTACGCCGCGCTCCCGGCAAAAGGCGATCAGGTCCCAGGGGTGGGGTCGGAACGCACCTCTCCTTCTCAGTGGGAGCGCATTTCGGAGGCTCACCGATGGGGAATACAAAGCGCGGCCTGCTGTCGCGCAGGCGTACGCTCGCCGGCGTCGCAGTGGTCGCCGCTGTCGTTGCGACGGCGCTGCCCATCGGCGCACGCGCCGCTACCAGCTCGACCGTCACACTCGCACTCGGTGCCGGCGGCGGCCTGTCGATCTCGAGCATGAGCGCCTACACCACGGCGACCACGTCGTCCGCGGCGGGCACGCTGGCGACGCCGCTCAACTCCGCGACGTGGAGCGACCAGACCGGCCTCGGCCTCGGCTGGAATGGCACCCTGGCTGTGACGCAGTTCATCGACCAGGGCGCGTACTCGCAGACGGCGGGAACGGCGACGGCGCTCAGCACGAC
>JAFALX010000337.1 GCA_019234035.1 Candidatus Dormiibacterota bacterium
ACCGATTCCGCCTACGAAGGCCGAGCCAGTAACATCGGCATGCGGTGAAGTGATTCTCGCGCAAGAAGCCAGCGCGCACCGGCCAAGGCGACAAGACCGCCCTAGACGGAGCGACGCTGGCTCAGATCGCAAAGGCCGGCGGCGATCTCTCGAAGTCGACTGATGTCATCAATTTCCTGTACCTGCCCACGGCGGAGTCAGCCCGGCAGGCGGCTACCGAACTTGAGAGCGCCGGGTACGCGGTGACTGTCGGCAAGGCGGCTATAGGCCAGAATTACCTTGCCCAAGCGAACAAGGACCTGATTCCCAGCGCAGAGAACATTGCAGCTCAGCGGGCATTGTTCGAGGGTTTGGCCCTTCGCTTCGGGGGTGAATACGATGGCTGGGAGGCAGCCGTCACCAGGTAAGGCTCGGTCAGCGGGACCGCGTCGGTCGAGTGGACATTGGCGAACCCTCGCCTGAGCCCACGTCGCCTACTCCGGAGGGCGTGAATGCGGACCCGGCCACTTCGTGATGGTCATCATCACTGCGCGGCGGAAGGCTTCGTCTGCTTGCACGCGTTCATCGATGCGGTCATAGAAGGCGTCGCCGTGTTCGCGAACGAACGTCTCGAGGGGTCCTATCGCGACTGTCTTGAAGTCCTCCTCATCCTCCGTCATCCCCAGGAACATCAGCACCAAGCTCCAGCCGCGTTCAGGGTCCAAGTCTGTGAGCACGAGCTCAAGCACCCTTGCGTCCAGATCCATGTTGTATCCGGCTGGAACTGCAGGCCCGTGGCCGCGGTAAAGCCGCTCGTTGGCGATCCAATCCCTCGCCATACTCGCGTCCTTGGTCGCGTCTCGCCAGTCCACGCCCTCGTCAGACCAGTCCTCCGACCACTTCGGCTCGGTCATCCCCGAAGGTAGCTGTGGTCGGGGTACATTTCGGAATGCTCGCCTGCTTCGAACGGGTGTCTCCCGAAGAGCTCGTTATGCCTGAATGAGAACCGATGCTCGCGCTGATCCGATGTCATCAGTTCATGCTGATGAGACGTTCGACGTTGGCCTTGCACTACGCGGTACGTCATCACAGCATCTACTCATGGCGACCAGCGGAGAGCACACGAATCTGACGTTGCGTCCGCGCCTCATGGAACGAGGCCTGTATGTGTGGTCTCGCCGGGCTAGTGAGGTTGTCATCGCGCTCGGCGTCGTGTATCTGCTCGCTTCCCTCTTCCTCGATCGAAAGTCTCAAGACATTCTGTACATGCTTGCGACGATCGCAATAGTTATTGCAGGACGTTTGATTTGGCCGGTTTTCTCGCGCCAGTCTCTGGCGGTGACTGGCGATCAACTCCTGATCCGGACGCCGCTGCGGAGAGACAGACGTGTGCCGCTGTCCGCCGTCACACAGGTCGAGCGAGTTCCGCTTCGCTCGCCAGTGAGCCGGCGGCTTTACGGCGACATGTACGTACTCCTTGCGGGGGACGCCACCTTGACCATCTTGAGCGAGCGCCGGTATCGCACTGACACGCTCGCTGCGCTCTTACGTCTGCTGCCGGCGCCCACTGAGCGACCAGCCACTTCCTATTGGGAACTGTTCAAATTGTACAAGGTGAAGGCTCCCATTTCGGCGCGTGACATAGCGCTACTCGCTGGTTCGTATGTCTTGATGGCCGGCGGTGTCGTCCTGTTGTTTCTGACGTTGCCGCAACTCGGAAAATAGGGGTTGCGGCCGCTCCACACGGCGCTACCCGTACACAAGGCAGCCGCTAGGCTCGTCCGCCAGCAGCGTCTCCGTTGGCGTTTGATCCCCCAGCCGGAACAATGGGCGCGACCTTCGGTCCGGGGCCTGCGGGGTAGATTGCCGGATGGTGGCCTGACGCGGGGTTGTCTTGCCGGGCTCGCTATTCCGCTGCGAACGAACGCTCCAGATGGGCCCGCACAGCTCTGTCCTTGCGCCGGAAGACGTCAAGAGACGGCGTGCTTAATTGTGTAGAGTCAGCACGACGTGGCCTCTACCCCGGCGCGCCGTCTGAACGTGACCCTCGACGGCGAGCACGCAGCCAAGCTCGCGCTGATGGCTGAGCGCGCCCAGGTGGCCGAAGGCACCCTCGCCCGATCCCTGCTCTCCGCGGCGATCGATGCAGCGCCGCCCGAACCTCGCGAGGTGATTGAGATCCTCGATGGCATCCCGGGCGCGTGGGACCGGATCGCTCTGGGAGTGGAGCAGGCCCGCCAAGGCCAGACGATCGAGCTGGACGACTTGTAGGTGCGTCGCCGCGTCCAACTGACGGCGAACGCGGCCAGCCAGCTCGATTCCCTGATTGGCACCCACCACCTGCCGGCCGACAGCCGTGTGCGAGTCGCTCGACTGCTTCGCCCGCTGGTGCTCTTCCCCGAGATGGGAGCAGCGCTGGAGCCCGGAGCTCGGTCGCCTGGCCTGCGATTCCTCCTCGGCCCATGGCGCTGGATGCTGATCGTTTACATCATCGTCGGCGATCGCGTGGTCGTCGTCGCTATCGAGGACGGCCGCAACTCGAACGCGGTGACCGCCGGCCGGCAGCGCCCCTGACGGGCGGACCGTATTCTGGTCGCAGACGTGTGGACACCGCATTTGTCGCGTTTCACAGCGCGGGCACTTGGCTGCCTGGGTATGCTCGCCGGCTTGGCCGTGGCGGGGTGCAGCAGTCCCGCTGACTCGTCAAGCGCGAATGAGTCGGCGGCTCAAGCCGGGCTGACCGGCGCTCCGGGCACCCCGGCGCCGCGCAGCGGCGCGGCCATCGCCTTTGACCCGGCGACGCAGCAAGTCGTCATGTTCGGCGGACTCGGCGCGCACGGAGCCCTTGGCGATACGTGGATCTGGAGTGGCACGGGTTGGACACGCCCGATGCTCAGGCTGAGCCCGCACTCACAGCTCGGGGCATCGATGGTCTACGACGCGCGGCTTGGCGCTCTCGTGCTCATCGGCGGCGATGCTGATGCGCCGGTTGGACCGTCCGAACGGGCCAACCTTGCCGCGACGTGGGAATGGACCGCGACCGGTTGGCAGCGCCGCGACACCCCACATATACCGACGGCCTACGGTCCGATCGCGTATGACGCGGCGAGCGGGCGCATTGTCATGGTGACGACGCAGGGGGAGACGCATTTTCGACCATGTTCGACAGAAACCTGGACCTTCGACGGTCAGGACTGGCAACGGGCGCAAACCACGTCGCCGCTGCCGGCGACGTTGGCAGCGCTCGTCAATGAACCGAAGACCGGTCATGTGATTGCCGTGCTGGCGCCAAGACCAGCCGTTGTGCCCGGCGGGTTCATGACCACCTCCTGCGCCCCGGGCAGCTTTGCCGCAAGGGAGCTTCCAACCTCAAGTACCTGGCGCTGGACCGGATCGACATGGACGGAGGTTGGTGCGGGCACAGAGCCGGGCGGAGCGCAACTCGCTAGCGCGCCCGACGGCACCTTCGTGCAGCTCAACTCAGTTTCCGGCGCCTCTATGGTTCTTGCGGGCAACGACGACCGTCTCTGGTCGTGGAACGGCGCAGCCTGGAGCCTCTCGCCCAGGCCGGCGTACGCCCCGCCGTCACAAGGCGACAATCAGCAAGTGAGTGTCGACCGCGCCCACCACATCGTGCTGGTCGGCGGCCTCACCGGGCCGAACGTCCCGGTGACGAGTGGCACCTGGATCTGGGACGGGTCGCAATGGCATGCGTGGACAGGTCCTGCTCCCGAAACCACTACGCCGTCGCCCGCTGTTTTCACGCCGCCTTCCAAGACGTAGCGAGCTCCGTCGCGTGACGGTCACCCGGAGCTCCGCGTGGGCGTACGGCGCGGCTCGTCCCTGATACCGCGGTGGCGGGGTCGCCGCCCATAGACTGCGAGACGGCGTGGACGAGTACCAGCTCGAGATCCAGCAGCTGACCCAACAGCTCGCACGTCTGCGTGAGGCCGAGGCGGACCCTGGGCTCATCGAGGAATACGAGGCCGAGCTTCGCAACCTGACCGCCCTGTACCGCGCCAGCCATGAGACGTACGAGGCCGGCCTGCGTGACAGCCGGCTGGCTCAGGCGCTGGTGGAGGTCGGCTTCGGGTCGTGGACGCTCGCGAACGTGTACAGCTTCATCTACGACATCTCGATGGAGCTGCCGCTGGACGGCCACGAGCTCTCGGAGCTCGTCGACGGGACCGACTATGCGGGCTCGCTCCTGGAGAGCCTCCAGGTCAACTGACTGCGGTCAGTGCGCAGCGGCGAGGGCTGCGGGCGCCGCGGCCTCAGCGGCCGGCACCCCGGGGATCTTCTTGCCGGGGTTCAGCGTGCCACCCGGATCGAGCGCATCCTTGATACGGCGCATGAGGGCCACGCCGCCGGAGCCGAGCTGTCGCTCCACGTAGGCCACCTTCGCCTGCCCGACGCCGTGCTCGCCGGAGAGCGATCCGCCCATCGCGAGCACGCGCTCGAAGAGCGCGCCCGCCGCGGCATCGCCGCGCTGGCGGTCGCCTGCGATGCGCGGATCGATGAGGAAGGTGGCGTGGAGGTTGCCATCGCCGAGGTGCCCGAAGTTCACGACGCGAAGCTGATGCCGGTCGCCGACCTCGAGGGTGAACCCGACCAGCTCGGCGATCCGGTCGCGCGGCACCACGACATCCTCGTTCACCTTGCCGATCATCACCTTGGCCACGGCAGCGCTGACAGCCTTGCGGGCGCTCCAGAGGCGGTCGGCCTCGGCGGCGCTGGTGCCGGTCTCGACGCTCGACGCCTTGGCGTTGGCGACCGCCTGACGGATGGCCTCGGCCTCCGCAGCGGTCGTCGCTGCCGAGCCCTCGACCTCGTAGATGACCAGTGCTTCGGCGCCCCCGCCCAGTGAGCCGAACCCGGCCGCTTGCACGGCCGCAAGCGCGCCGGAGTCGAGGAACTCGAGCGCGGCAGGGACGATGCCCGCCCGGGTGACCGCGGCGACCGAGTCGGCCGCCGCCTGCATGCTGTCGAACGTCGCCGCCAGCGTCACCCGCGATTCCGGGTGTGGGAGCAGCCGCAGTAGCACCTCGGTGATCACCGCGAGGGTACCCTCCGAGCCGATCAGCAGAGCCTGAAGCTCACCGCGGCCGCGGTCGCCGCCCTCGCCCACCCGCACCACCGTGCCATCGGCGAGAACGGCGGTGAGGCCCGCCACGTAGTCGGCGGTCACGCCGTAGCGGAGCGTGTGCGGCCCGGCGGCGTTACAGGCGACGTTGCCGCCGATGGTGCACGTCGTACTCGAGCCGGGGTCGGGCGGGTAGTAGAGGCCGGCGCGGTGCGCGGCCGAGTGGATCGACTTGGTGATGGCGCCGGCCTCGGCGTACAGGCGCAGCGCGTCGCGCTCGACGCCGAGGATGCGACTCATCCGCGCCAGGCTCACGACGACGCCGCCGTGGACGGGCGCCGCGCCTGCCGCGTAGCCGGTGCCGGCTCCGCGTGGAATCACCGGCACGCCGTAGTGCGCGGCGACCTGCACCACGCCCGATACCTCCGCCGTCGAGCCCGGGAACACAACTGCGTCCGGCAGGTGACGCTCGCCGGAGGCGCCCCACGCGTCGAACGCGTACGCCGCGAGGTCCGCGGGGCGCGTGTAGACGTGTGGCGCGTCCACCTGGCCCTCGAGGTCGCGGATGATCCGTCGCTCGAGCATGGGGCCGAATTCTAGGTGGGCGGTCAGTCATCTCGGATCTGGCACGGCGCCGGCTCACCGTCGTCGCGCGCCGCCACGGCCTGAGTCTCGCGACGTCCGACCGCACCATTGCGGCGCTCGCCGGCGGCGATTCCGTCGTGCTCGTGCCGTTCAATTGATTGCCGCGGGCGTCAGGACAGCGCTCGGTATACTCGAATCAGATGGGTGATTCTGAGACCGTCGAGGCGCTGCAACGCGCCCTGGCGACCGTGATCGACCCCGAGCTCCACCGTCCGATGTTGCAGCTCGGCATGCTGCGTGACATCGCTATCGACGGTGACGCCGTGTCCATCCGCGTCGTGCTCACGACTCCGGCATGTCCACTGAAAGACCGCATTCAATCGGACATCGAGGCAGCGGTTGTCGGCGTTGTTCCGGGCATCAACGCGGTGCGCGTCACCTGGGACTCCGACGTGAGCTCGACCCGCGGCCTGCCGGGGCGACAGGAGATCGCCGGCGTGCGCAACGCCGTCGCCATCAGCGCGGGCAAGGGCGGTGTCGGCAAGACGACGCTCAGCGTCAACGTGGCGCTCGCGCTGCAGCAGTCCGGTGCGCGCGTCGGGCTTCTGGATGCCGACGTGTACGGCCCCAACGTGCCGCTGATGCTCGGGCTCACCGAGCAACCTCGCGCGAATCGCGAGGGCAAGATGCTGCCCCTCGAGGCGCACGGCCTGAAGGTGGTGTCGTTCGGCACGATCCTGAAGCCGGGTGAGCCCGTAATCTGGCGCGGTCCGATGCTCGCGAAGGCGCTGCGCGAGTTCCTGTACGAAGTGGAGTGGGGCGACCTCGACTACCTCGTGATCGACCTGCCGCCGGGAACGGGCGATGTGCAGCTCAGCCTTGCGCAGAGCATGCCGATGACCGGAGCGGTGATCTGCACGACTCCACAGGACGTGTCGCTCGCCGACGTGAGTCGCGGCATCCAGATGTTTCGCAAGCTCAACGTGCCGGTGCTCGGCGTCGTGGAGAACATGAGCGGGTTCGTCTGCCCGCACTGCAACGAGAAGACCGACATCTTCGGCACCGGCGGCGGACGCGAGCTTGCCGAGCGCTACGAGCTGCCGTTCCTCGGCGCGATCCCGCTCGATCCGCGCATCCGGCTCGGCGCGGGAGGCGCACCGTTCATGGTCTCGCTATCCGATACGCCGGTCGGTGGCGTGTTCCGTGACGTCGCGTCGCACATCGCCGCCGAGGTGAGCAAGGAGAACTTCGCCGCGGCGCCGCCGCCCGAGATGCCGGGTCCGCGAATGCGTCTCGCAGGCTAGGCAGCTCAGCGACCACGCGACCAGTGGCTCGCCGCTCTCCGCTGATCGCGGTGTGCGGCACGTCCAAGGATGAGCCGAGGGCGGTGCGCGAGGCCGAAGAGGTCGGGGCACTCCTTGCGGAGGCGGGTGCGATCGTCGTCTGTGGTGGCGGCCATGGTGTGATGGCCGGGGTTGCGCGAGGGGTTCGTGCCCGCGGGGGCATCTGCATCGGGGTGCTGCCCGGTGTGGATCCGGACGCTGCCAACGACGACATCACGATCGCCCTGCCGACCGGACTCGGCGAGCAGCGCAACGCGGTGATCGCCCAATGCTGCCGGGCGATGATCGCGATCGGTGGCGGCCACGGCACGCTCAGCGAGATCGGATTCGCGCTGCGGTTGGGGAAGCCGGTGTGCGGGCTGCACACCTGGGACGTCCGCCGCTCGGGCGACGATGTCCCCGATCCTGCGTTGCACCGCGTCGATTCACCCGCTGACGCAGTCGAGTGGGTCCTGGCGCAGCTTTAGTGCGCCCCCGCAACGGAGCGGTGAAGGGCGCTGCGCTCACGCCTCCAATGCTTCGCGCGCTGCGTGGTGGATCGCGGGCACGGTGCGCGCGTCGTCGGTGAACACGCGCACGACGCGGTTGTACTGCGGTAAGCGCAGCACCAGCTCTGCAACGCGGCGTTCTTCGATGGTGCGTTCCAGCGGGTCGTAGATGTGCACGAAGCCGTGCTCGGTGAGCGGGTTCTGCGGCGCCACGCGGGCGGTCGCGACGTCGACCTCGAGCCGCGCCGTGCGCGCGCCGGCGGGAAGCAGCGCCTCGATGCGCTCCTGCAGATGCGACACGTCCATCTCCGCGTCCGCGACCGTCTCGTACGCGAGGTGCCAGTTGAGGTCGCGCGACGTGATGCGCTCCCAGGCGTCGGCGAGGCGACGCCGGTTCGAGCCTGCGGGCTCTCGTTGCCACCGCTGCACCGCATCGAGCAGCGCCCAATCATTCAGCTGCAGGAACTCGTCCATGTGGTCGAGCGGGTTTCCCTGCAGCAGCTCGCCGACGGTGTCGGCAAAGACCTCGCGCATCGACAGGTCGAACCGCCGTCCCGTTCGGTGGTGGTAGACGTTGAGGTACATGTAGAGCCGCGACGCGAGGAACATCTCGAGCGCCGCGGTGGCGTGCCCGTGCAGCACGACGGTGTCGCCGTTGATGAACGTGTAGTGGATGAGGCGCTGCACCTCGACGGGCCCGATGCTGATGCCGCACATGTACGCGTCGCGTGGCACGTAGTCGAGGTTGTCGATCGTTGCCGGCCCGCACAGGATCGGCTTCACCGCGCGCAGCCATCGCGGTGGCTCGTACCCCTCGATGTCGGCGTCGGCCATGACCCACGCGACCCACATCGGATCGACCTGTTCGCCCGCGGCAAACGGGCCGCCGGGACTCGAGCGTAACGATGCGATGCGGTCGGCGAGCTGGTGGGTCACCAGGTGGCGCCCGATGACCTCATGGTCGAGGTGCCAGCGCGTGAGCACCTCGTGGTCGAAGAAGTGCCCGAACGGGCCGTGTCCCACGTCGTGCAGGAGTCCGGCGAGCCGCAACGTCTCCTCGACGAGCGGAGGCGACGGCGTCTCGGGAATGGCGGCGCGCAGCGATTCGTCGACGCGACGCGCGAACAGGCTGGCCAGGTGCATCGCACCGAGCAGATGGACGAAGCGCGAGTGTTCCGCGGTGGGAAACACCCACCACGCGGATTGCAGCTGGTGCACCCGGCGCAAACGCTGCAGCCAGGGCGTGTCCAGCAGCTCGCGCTCGCTGGCCTGACCCGGCCGATCCTTGGTTATCTCGATGTAGCCGTAGAGAGGATCGGCAATGAGGTTGACTTCGCTGAAGCGGGCGGCGCTGTCGCCGCTGCTACTCGTCGTCTTCTTCGAAGTCCTCGTCGTCGTCGTCGTCCTCGTCGTCGTCGTCGTCGTCGTCCTGCGAGACAGCGCGCCAGCCACGGATGTCGGTCATGGCCAGGTCCTCCGATGCTCTGTCAAAAAACGCCGCCACCCGGCGGGGCGGAACGTTTTATACGGTATCCGGACCGGGTTCTGGGGGGCAGTCTCCGGAGGTGCGTCATCATCGTCCGGATGGTGTCGATCGACGACGTGGCAGCCGCCGCCGACGCCATCGCGGCCACCTCGTCCAAGCGCGAAAAGGTGCAGCTGCTGTCCGCGGTGCTGCGACGCTGTGACCCCGACGAGCTGGCGCTCGCCACGCGCTATTTCGCCGGTGCGGTGTTCGCGGTGGGGGACCCGCGGACGCTGAACGTCGGTGGCGCGGCGTTCGGCGCCGCATTGCGCGAGCTGTCCGGCAGCGACGACGCCGCCATCGGGCAGGCGTGGCGCCGGCACGCGGATCTCGGCGACGTCACCGGCGAGCTTCTGGGGCACCGCGCGGGCGGCGCTCTGAGCCTCGTCGACGTGGACGCGGGGCTCGGAGGGATCGCGGCGGCATCGGGCTCGCGTGCGAAAACCGTTGCCCTGCGCGACCTCCTCGCCGCGGCGTCGCCCGCCGGCGCGCGCTTCATCGCCAAGCTGGTGTCGGGTGACATGCGCATCGGGCTGCGCGAGGGGCTGGTGGAGGAGGCGATCGGCGTGGCCTTCGGCGCGGACCCGAAGGCGGTCGGCCGGGCGGTGATGGTCGCCGGCGACCTCGGCGCGGCCGCGACGCTGGCCAGAGCAGGAACGCTCGACGAGGCGCGCCCTCAGTGGTTCGTGCCGCTGCGGTTCATGCTGGCGACGCCGGTGGCCGACGCCGGCGAGGCGGTGACGCGGATGGGCGCCGACGTGTGGGTTGAGGACAAGTACGACGGAATCAGATGCCAGCTGCACCGCCGCGGCGACCGTGTGTCGTTGTACAGCCGCGACCTGCACGACATCACGCGGCAGTTCCCGGAGGTCACTCGCGCCGCCGAGGGTCTCGACCACGACGTGATCCTCGACGGCGAGATGCTGGCCTTCCAGCGCGGCCGCGTCCTTCCGTTCGCCGCGCTGCAGACGCGCCTCGGGCGCGTGCAGCCCGATGCGGCGGCGCTGTCGTCGGCGCCGGTGGTGTACGTCGCCTGGGACGTGCTCGTCCTCGACGATGAGGTGCTGCTGGACATCCCGCTCCGCGAGCGGCGGGCCCGTCTCGAGGGGCTGCGGACCCCCGACGCGATCGTGCTCGCTCACCTGGAAGAGGTCCATGGGCCGGCGGAGATCGATCGCCGGTTCAGCGACGCGCGGGCGCGCAACAACGAAGGCCTCATGTTGAAGCGGCCGGACTCGGCGTACACCCCCGGGCGCCGCGGCCTGAGCTGGCTGAAGCTCAAGCGACCGCTCGACACGCTGGACGTCGTCGTCATCGGCGCGGAGTGGGGGCATGGCAAGCGCCGCGGCGTGCTCAGCGACGTCACCTTCGCGGTGCGCGTCGACGGCACCGACGAGCTGGTTCCCATCGGCAAGGCGTACACGGGCCTGACCGACGCCGAGATAGCCGAGATGACCGACCTGCTGCTCGGCATCACGATCGCGGACCGCGGCCATTACCGCAGCGTCGAGCCCATCATCGTGCTCGAGGTGGCGTTCGATGCCGTGCAGGAGTCCACCCGGCATCGCTCGGGATATGCGCTGAGATTTCCGCGCATCGCGCACTGGCGTCATGACAAACCCGTGAGCGAGATCGACACGCTGAGCCGCGTGCGCGGTCTCGCCGAGGCGCGCGGGCGGCCGCGAGAACAACGGGTCGATCGCGCACCCGAGTCGTAGACGTCCGTGGTACCGCGCTCGCGGCGTCGCGCTACGTGCCGGTGCGGCCCAGCGGCTTGGCCACGATGTAGAGCACGTCATGCACGCCGTCGTTCACGCCCTCCTCGACTGCTGCGATGACCAGGCCGTGCTGCTCGAGCAGCTGCGTGACGGTGCGCTGCGGCAGGAAGTACATCTCGTGCTTGCGCTGCGGAAGCGGCTGATCCCGCGACGAGCTCACCTGCGGCGCGACCGACGCGCTACGTCGCACTGCACCGAGGCGCCGCGCCAGCCGGCGTCTGGTCATCGCCATGCGGAACACCACACCGCGCAGCGGTGTCATCCCGGTGGGGATGTGAATGACGGCAACGCCACCCGCACGCAAGACGCGGGCGAACTCCACGAGGTAGCGCTTGGTGAACTCCGTCGGGATGTGCTGCAGCGTGATTCGCGAATAGATGAGGTCGAACACGCCGTCATCGAACAGGCTCAGGTCGGCCCTCTCGTTGACGTGATACGTGCATCGTTCCCCGTGGCGGTTGAACCGGCGCGCCGCGGCGACCATCGAGGGCGCGATGTCGACGCCGTCGACGCGGTCGAAGCGCGCTGCCAGCGCCTGGCTGAGCCTGCCGGCGCCACACCCGAAATCGAGCGCGCGACCCAGTTGCACCGCGACACCACGAGTCGCGAGATCGTCGAACAGACTCTCGATCTCGGCGCGACCGGTCGCGAAGAACTCCTCACGATCCCAGCGGTTGCCACGTGTGCCGGGCGCGCTCAACACTGCCCACAGCGGATCCTCCGCGCCGAGCGTGTCCCACGTCTCCTGCAGGTGGCGGAACTCGTTCGTGTTCAGGCGCGGCATTCGGGACCAGATTGCGTGATTCCTGGCGGCATGTGGGCGGGGCTGGATTCGAACCAGCGACCTTGGGGTTATGAGCCCCTTGCTCTAACCGGCTGAGCTACCCGCCCATGGCGTCCTGCAACGATGCCACGGCCACGCGGGCTCGCGGGCAGTCGCATCGGATCGGCCACTATTGGGTATGTGACCGACATGGATGGAACGGCCCCGGCCACCGCGACGCCGAAGCCGCCGAGACCCGGGAAGCAGCAGTACTTCCTGCTCATCGCGCTCGCCGCGAGGACGCGCGCCGACTGCCTCGGCCGCCGCGTCGGCGCGGTGATCACGCGCGAGGGGCGTGTGCTGAGCACGGGCTACAACGGCACCCCGTTCGGCACACCGAACTGCTCCGAGGGCGGGTGCCTGCGCTGCTCGCGCCGCGACGACGAGAGGCTGCGCGGCGGCGCGTACGACGTGTGCATCTGCGTGCACGCCGAGCAGAATGCGATCCTCACCGCGGCACGGTTCGGTCAGCAGCTGTTCGGCGCATCGCTCACCAGCACGATGCAGCCGTGCTTCGGCTGCCTCAAGGAGATGCTGCAGGCGGGCATCGCAGAGGTGCGCTATCTGCATGCGTGGGATCCCGCGGAGGCGTACGGCGATCCCGCGCTCGTCGCCCAGTACGCGGCGCTGCGCTCGCGTTTCGACACGTTCGCGCAGATCGGGGATCCGGCGATGGACACGCCGGCGCTGTTCGGCGACTTCCTCGGGACACGCAGCAGCGCGTGAGTGCGCCTCAGCTCATCGCCCGCCGGTCACGATCCGGCATTGGCGGTCGCTAGAAGAGCGCGCTGGCGAGCTGGCTGCGCAGCAGGTCGGCCTCCGGATCCGTCGCGTTCTCCGCGAGCGCTCCGACCGCCACGCGGCGCAGGCGCGACTTTGTGTCGCCGTCAGCGACGCGGATCGCCGCGATCACCGCGGGGACCGAGGTCAGCTCGTTGCCGTTGGGGGTCGCCAGCTGCGCCGGCAGCGCCGGCTCAGCATCGCGAAGCAATTCGGCCCGGGCCAGCAACCCGTCGACGGCGGTGTCGTGCGCGCCCGGTGCGAGCACCTGCGCGGCGTCGTCGATGCGCTGCTGCTGCAGGAGGAGCCGGCCGAGGGCGCGGCGCGCGTCGGACCGATCTGGGGTTCGCTGCAGCAGGTCGCGGAGCCCCGCCTCGTCGGCGGGAAGCTCCTCGACGACAATCGGTGCGAGACGGGCGAAGAATTGCTCGACGAACGGCAGCGACTGCAGGCCGACGAACTCGTCGACGACACGGCTGTCGCGAAACGCCTTGACGGCGGGGATGCCGCGGATGCCGAAGCGCTGCATCGATCGCGGGTTCGCGTCGGTGTCGAGCTTGGCGAACACCACGTCAGGCGAGCGCTCCGCGACGTCGTCGAGAATCGGTCCCAACTTACGGCAGGGGCCACACCACGCCGCCCAGAAGTCGACGACGACCGGAGCGCTGCGCGAACGCTCGATGACCTCCGACTCAAACGTCGCGTCCGTGACCTCGAGAGCAGGACCGGGCATGCCTGAAAGTGTGCCCAACCGGCCGTGGTTTCAGTCGGTCACGACTCGTCGGCGACGGCGGGCGGTGTCGAATCGGCGGGAGGACGCGGCATGCGAATCGCCGACGGCTGCGCAGGGCGCTCGCCGTGGAGCCGCGACCACAGGTCCGGGATGTCCTCGATCACCTGGCGGATGAACGCCGCCGAGCCGCTGACCTCGATCTCGCGGTCACCGTCGCGCAGCCGCAGCGTCTGCGGCGGTGGGGGCGGCGAGTGGTCGGTGCGTGGAGCGGGCCGGAACGGACGCGGGAAGGCCGGGGGGCCGCCGGCCGGTGGACGAGGGCGATCGTCCGCGTGACCGCGGGGGCCGTGTCTGGGCTCCGCCATGCGCTGCCGGTCAGGCCGGGGCGTTGTCGACGCCTGCGACGGTTGCCGATGGAACGCCGTTGCCGTGCTCGGTGGCCGGGGTGGTCGGCGACTGCGGCGCGTCGGAGTGCTCGGCGTGGGTGCTCATGTCCGCGCCGGGGAGCGTGATCGACTCGGGCTCATCCTCTGGGGGTGGCCCGAAGAGACGCTCGGTGAGCTTCGACCGCAACGGCGATCCGACCAGCGCCGCCACGGCGCCGACGGCGACAAGGCCGATCATCGTGTTGCGCACGCGGTGGTGCTCCTTCTTGGGACGGATGGCCACCGCGAACCGCTCCGACGCGTCGGCCAGGCGCTCGCGCGCGACGAGGGCCACCTCGGCCGCCTGCTGCTCACCCGCCTTGGCGATCTTGGAGTCCGCTGCACGCTCGAGCGCGCGGGCGAGGCTCTCGGCGGAGCGCTGCACCGCCGGTGACGCCACGTGGCTGACCTCACGTGCCAGGGCCCATGCCTGCTCGGCGAGATCGGTGATCGTTTCCACGGCGCGCGAGCCGACCTCCGAGGCCTGCGCCTCGAATTGCTCGGTCCG
>JAFALX010000386.1 GCA_019234035.1 Candidatus Dormiibacterota bacterium
TCATGCGTGCGCTCACCTCCGCGACACCGCACAGCCTCATCGCCATGGCCGAACGCGAGGGCTACGCCGCGCGTCCGCTGCTTCGCGTCTGGCGGGAGCAGACCCGCGCCTACTGCGAGGCGCTCGGCCTCCGATTCGTCGACGATCCCTCCAATACGGACCCGCGCTTCCTGCGCACCCGGGTGCGCCACGACCTGCTGCCCGCGCTCGAGGCGGTCTTCCCCGGAGCCCGGCGCCGGCTCTGGGCGCTCGCCGATCGACAGAGAAATACCTTGTCGCGTGACGAGAAAGTGGTCGCGTGTGACTGATAGGTGAACTGGCCGCTGATAGACTGCCTCTGTGCCCGCCTCTCGACGCAGCCTCACCTACCTCGCCATCGCCGCCGCCGTGATCGTTGTGGCGGCACTCCTTTATAGGAACCTCCCCAGCTCCTCCGCGAAGGACGCCGACGCCGGCCAGCTGTACCAATCGCTGGCGAACACGGCCAAGGGGAGCACGGACAAGAACTCGACCGTCTCCACCAACCCCTCGACCCCGGCCGAGATCCAGGGCGACGGCCAGACAGTCATCTGGTACGACGGGAATCAGACCCGCTATCAGACGACCGTCGCGTCCGGTGACTCGATCACTGCGGCTTTTGCCCAGTCGAACTTTTACAATTTCAAAGTCGATTCCGGCAGCGGGAGCAATTTCTTGCTGAGTGTCATCCTCCCCAACCTGGTCCTCTTCATCCTGATGGCCCTCATTCTGCTGTGGATATTCCGGCAGACCCAGAGTGGCAACAATCAGGCACTGTCCTTTGGGCGCAGTCGCGCCCGCCTGCTGGCCGGCGACAAGCCCGCGATCACGTTTGTTGACGTCGCCGGTGTCGACGAGGCCAAGCAGGAGCTGGGCGAGATCGTCGAGTTCCTCAAGTACCCGGACAAGTTCGCCGCCGTCGGCGCACGCATCCCCAAGGGGGTGCTGCTCGTCGGCCCTCCAGGCACCGGCAAGACGCTGCTGAGCAAGGCGGTCGCCGGTGAGGCCGGGGTGCCCTTCTTCAGCATCAGCGGCTCCGAGTTCGTCGAGATGTTCGTCGGCGTCGGCGCCAGCCGCGTGCGCGACCTGTTCGACCAGGCGAAGAAGAACTCGCCGTGCATCGTGTTCGTGGACGAGATCGACGCCGTCGGCCGCCAGCGTGGCGCCGGCCTCGGTGGTGGCCACGACGAGCGCGAGCAGACACTGAACCAGCTCCTCGTCGAGATGGACGGCTTCGAGACGAGCACACACGTCATCGTCATCGCGGCGACGAACCGGCCTGACGTCCTCGACCCCGCGCTGCTTCGCCCGGGTCGCTTCGACCGTCACGTCATGCTCGACCGTCCTGACATCCGCGGCCGCCGAGCCATTCTCGAAGTGCACGCCCGCAACAAGCCGCTGGACACGTCGGTCGATCTCGAGACGTTGGGCAAGCAGACGCCGGGCTTCAGCGGCGCGGACCTGTCGAACCTGATCAACGAGGCCGCGATTCTCGCGGCGCGCGGGAACCGCAAGGTCATCACGATGCACGACCTCGAGGAGTCGATCGCACGCGTGATCGCCGGTCCGGAGCGGCGCAGCCGCATGATCAGCGACAAGGAGAAGCGGACGATCGCCTTCCACGAGATGGGGCACGCGCTCGTCGGCAAGCTCCTCGAGCACACCGATCCCGTGCACAAGATCACCATCGTCAGCCGCGGCATGGCGCTCGGTTGGACCATGAGCCTGCCCACCGAGGACCGCTACCTCGTGAGCAAGGCAGAGCTCATCGATCAGCTCGCGCAGATCCTGGGCGGCCGTTGCTCGGAGGAGCTCATCTTCGGCGAGGAGAACATCACCACCGGCGCGTCGGACGACATTCGCAAGGCGACCAACCTTGCCCGCAAGATGGTCACCGAGTGGGGCATGAGCGACAAGCTCGGGCCACTGACCTTTGGTGAGCGACAGGAGATGGTGTTCCTCGGCCGCGACCTTGGAGAGCAGCGCAACTACTCCGAAGACATCGCGTCCGAGATCGATCAGGAGGTGCACCAGCTCGTCGCCGATGCGTTCCTCCGTGCGAAGCAGGTGCTTCGCGAGCATCAGATCCACCTCGAGACGCTCGCCGAGAGGCTCGTCGAAGTCGAGACGATGGACGCCGTGGAGATGGACCGCATCGTCCAGGACGTCGAGGCCCGCCTCGACGCTCAGCGCCGCGCAGGCGGCACGCAGCAAGCAGCCGGCGCCTAGTTCGCGCGGGGAGCAGCTAACGGCGCGTGCGCGCGCCAAACGACAGTGCGAACCCGCGTTCCTGCTGGGCCGAAGGCGGACAGATCTGTATGTTTCA
The DNA here is from genome assembly GCA_019234035.1 of Candidatus Dormiibacterota bacterium. Taxonomy (GTDB): domain Bacteria; phylum Chloroflexota; class Dormibacteria; order Aeolococcales; family Aeolococcaceae; genus JAFALX01. Next base: position 2,345 of record JAFALX010000386.1, read on the forward strand.
CGCGTGACACCATGACGGTCAATGCCTGACGTCACCGTTCGCGACCTGCGCAATCACGGAGGCGAGGTGATCGATCGTGTCGCCCACGGCGAAACGGTGACGATCACCAGGGGCGGACGGCCGGTTGCCGAGCTTCGACCGCTGCCCAGCCCGAGGTTGCCGACGCGCGTCCTCATCGAGCGATGGTCACGCTTGCCGGCCATGGACCCGACGCGCCTGCGCCGAGACCTCGACGCCACCATCGACGCTCGCGTGTGATCGAGGCGAAAGCCGCCCCGGAATCCTCGACCCGCCAACGCTCATCATGGTGGCCGGCGGTAGACTTACCTCGAATCGACTGCCGCGCAGGCGGCTCGTCGCTGACCCGGGGACGCTCTGCGCCGCGAGGTCGAAGACACGACGGGACGGTGCACGGCGTCGGCAGACAGCAGACGCTTGGATCCGAGGTGACCGAGACGTGAATCGTGACAGCGCGGCCGGAACGCCGCCCACTCTCAGCTTCATCGGCGCGGGGCGAGCAGCGTCCGCGCTGGCCGTGGCAGCGCAGGGCGCTGGTTACGATGTTGTCGCCATCAACGGCCGCAACGCGGAGCGGGCACGCGCACTTGCGCAGGCCGTTGGCGCCCGGGTCGTCTCGAGTCCGTTCGCTGCGGTGAACGCAGCCTGTCTCACCGTGGTCGCCGTTCCCGACGCCGCCGTTCGTGGCGTGGCGGCAACCCTCGCCGCAAACGGTGCCGCGTTAGCAGGGCGCGGACTCGTCCACACTGCGGCGATGCTCGGCTCCGGTGCGCTGGCCGCAGCGCGACTGACGGGTGTCGCCGTCGGCGTCCTTCACCCGCTGCAGGCGCTCGCGGGCGTGGACAGCGCCGACCTCCTGCCCGGCTCGTACTTCCGGCTCGAGGGCGAGGGAGTACTCCGCGCCCAGCTCGAGGCTCTGGTCGCAGCTCTCGGCGCCCAGGTGCTCGACGTGCCTGCTGAGGCGCGAGTTGCGTACCACGCCGCCGCGGTGCTGGCGGGCAACGCGCCCCTGGCCTTGCTCGCGCGAGCGCGATCGGTGCTGGAGGCTGCTGGTGTCGATGGCGCCGAGGCGCAGGCTGCGCTGGCGGTGCTGCTCCACGGTGCTGCCACCAACGCGCTGCGTTCCGGGGCGCGTGAGGCGCTGACGGGTCCCGTGGCGCGAGGTGATGCCGTCGCCGTCGCGGCCCATCTGGAGGTGCTGGGAAGCGACCCTTCGGCGCTCGAGCTCTACGCCACCCTCGCGCGCGAGACGGCGGAGCTGGCCGGTCGCGACCCGGCCGACCTCGGCCTCGAGCAACGCGAACGCGACGGATCACACGTCCGCCGGGTCGCCTGAAGCCATGCCGACCACCATCGCCGACCTCGCGAGCATGAAGCGCGAGGGGCACAAGTTCGCCATGCTCACCGCGTACGACTGGCCTGCCGCACGCCTGCTGACCGAGGCCGGGATCCCCGTTCTCCTCGTCGGAGATTCCGTCGCCGACAACATCCTCGGGTACGCCAACACCATCCCCGTGACGATGGCCGAGATGCTGCACCACGCCCGCGCCGTTGCCCGCGGCGCCCCCAACGCGCTGCTGGTGGGCGACATGCCGTTCGGGTCGTACCAGGCCGGTTGCGACGCCGCCACCGCCAATGCCGTGGAGTTCCTCAAGGCAGGCATGCACGCGGTCAAGGTGGAGGGCGGCGGCTGGGTCACCGACCTCGTGGCCCACCTCACGCGCCGCTCGATCCCCGTGATGGGTCATCTCGGGCTCACCCCGCAATCGGTGCACGCGATGAGCGGGCTCCACGTGCAGGGACG
>JAFALX010000407.1 GCA_019234035.1 Candidatus Dormiibacterota bacterium
CAGAAAGAGTGCGAAGGACAGCGCGAACACGATGAGCGTCTAACCATGCGCGTGCCGCGGCCGCGCGCCTCTGCAGGGTGTCATTGCCGGAAGGGCGGTGGCAGCGCCTCGGCGTGGGCGCGCAGCGTTGGCGACCAGAACACGCCCCAGGCGAGCGGCGTCCGGGAGAAGTCGAGTGTCGCGGTTGCCTCGCAGAGCACGACGGAGAGCCCGCGTGGTGGGTTGAGCGCGCGATCGACATAGCCGCTGAACGTCGCTCCGCCGGGTGCGGTGGCGCCGAGCACGCAGGAAACCTCGGCGTGCTGCGGCGATGCTGGATACGGGGTCGCCCCGCCGAATGCGGTTGCGGAACGGCCGCTGTCTCCGCCGGTGAGACAGAGCGGGGCGCTCTGCCAGCGAAGGATCGCCGCGTACCCCTGCATGCTCCCGTAGAAGGATTCGGCGGCGAATCGACAGCCGGTGGGGATGCCGGCGGTGGAGAGCGCAGTGCCCGTTGCCTGCGCGCAGCAGCGTGGGTCCGGACAGCACGCGGCCCCCGCGGGGTCGTACGCCTCCTGCGTCGCCTGAAATCGCGACTGCGCCGCCAGGGCCGTCGCCGTGTCGAGCTGCTGCTGCACCGCCACCTGCAGCATCACCGCGATGAAGTTGCAGACGAGCAGCAGCATGATGGGAATCACGAGCGCGGTCTCGAGCACCGCTTGTGCCGACGACCGCCGGCCGCGACGCGACCGCGTGCAGCGCACTGCGGTCGTGCGCCGAGCGGGGACGCGTCTCACGGCGCAAACCGCAGCGTGTGCGTGGTCACGCGGATGTCGGCGGGAATCTCGCCACCGCTGCCGCCGAGTCCGAACCCCGGCGGGACCAGCGACGCGACGTGCCCGACGAGCAGCACGGAAACGGTCGGCGTGTCAGTGCAGTACGGAGGCGTGGGAGCACCGGCGCTCCCCGCCGGTGTCACGCACGCCGGCGGTACGCGCTGCTCGATGCACAGGGCGACCGTGCGCGCACCGATCGCCGCCTCCGCGTCGGCCGGGGTCGCCGGGCACGCGCCCTCCGTCCACGGGACGATGCGCGTCGCGAACAGCGCCTGCTGCAACTGGGGCGTCACCGCGGCTGTCACCGTGCGGGCGTCGGGAGGCGGCGCGCCCACCGGTGCCGCGCCGGAGGCTGCGGCGAGCCGCGCCGCCTCCTCCACCGCCGCCACCTCGGCGCCGTTCTGCACCGCCCAGAGTCCGGCGTCGATCGACGCCAGGAAGCACACGAGGAACAGCGGCGCCACAAAGGCGAACTCGATTGTCGCCTGTGACCTGGTGCGACGGCGCCGAAGCCGGCGCTCGCCGCAATCGGCGCCTTCCCGCATGAGCCAGGAGAGCGTACGCGCTCCGTTCCTCGGACGCGGCGGTCGCCAGGCGCTCGAACGTGCTGGATCGGACTTTGTCCGGACGGCGTCCGGGCTCAGGACACCGTGATGAAGGCGAGATCCACGGGGGTGACCGGATTGACGGTCACCGGGTTCGCCGGCAGCCCCGTGTCGGGGTCGACGAAGGTCTCCCAGTTGCCGGCCCGGAAGAGCTCGAACACGTACGGGCCGCCCACCGGAATGCTGGCGAAGCGGAAGTTTCCGGACGCGTCGGCGTCCGCATAGAAAAAGGGCCCGCTGGTGAGGTACCCGCCGGGCTCGTTGGTGAAGTGGCTGCTGAGGCGCACCTGGGCGGCGAGGGCAGCGCCCGCATGGTCGACAAGCGTGCCGCTCACCGGCTGCCCCTCGGCCAGCAGCTGCCGGGCGGCGCGCGCCTGCGAGGTGAGGCTGTACGACGCCACCAGGCGCTGCAGCGCGGCGACCGCCTCACCGAAGGAGCCCGCGCCGATCTCCTGGTCAGCCTCGGCGAGGAGCGCAGCGGGCAGGAGCGGCGCCGCCTGCGCGCTCCCGCCGGCGCCCATCGCCGCAGCGGAGTCGAGCGCGGTGACGGCGCCGACCCCGTTGCCGTGCGACAGCAGGGTCTGGGAGTCGGCGATGAGGTACGCGATCTGGAGCCCCGGGACATGGCCGGCGGCCGGCCCGGTGCCGGCGAGGCCGAGCTGGGTCAGCTCCTGGAGCCTGCTCAGCGCGGTATCGAAGTCACCGCGATTGGCGGCGGTCTCCGCGGCCCCGAGCAGCAGCGAGCTCTCCGTCTCGCGCACGTTGGAGGCGAGGGCCGGCAGCGTCACCGCGCGAGCCATCGCGACCGCCTGATCGGCCTTGTCCGCCTTCCCGAGCGCCTGCGCCCACTGCAGCATGGTTCGCTGGGCATTCATCGCGGCGGCCTTCACGTCGCTCTGGTCGAACACGTAGATCGGCCCGGTGCGGTCCTCGACGGACCGGTACATCGCGACCGCGGCTCCGTACTGACCGCTCGAGGCGAGGTCGTGGGCCCGCGACGCGGCGTCCGCGGTGCCTCGCGCCGCGCCGAAGGCGAGCGCCAGCACCAGCACGACCAGGACGACGCAGCCGAACGCGACCGCCGGCCAGCGCCGGCTCGCCGGCTCCTCTCGATACACCTCGCGGCCTATAACGCTCGACACCCGATCGCCGATATCCTGCCGCGGTGCTCACCCTCGATGGCGGGCCTCTCGGGATCGACGACGTGGTGGCGGTGGCGCGACGGGGAGAGCCCGTGGCGGTGAGCCCGGCGGTCACCGACCGCATGCGCCCGTCGCGCGAGGCGGTGGCGCGCATCGACGCCGGGAACGAGGTGGCGTACGGCGTGACCACAGGGTTCGGCGCCCTTGCGGATCGCGCCGTCGGACGCGAGCAGCGCGAGGCGCTGCAGCGTGCGCTCGTCCTGAGCCACGCCGCGGGCATGGGGCCGGCGCTGGATGCCGAGGTCGTCCGCGGCATGCTGCTGCTCCGCGCGCGCACGCTCGCCGCCGGCCACTCCGGCGTTCGCCGGGAGCTGGTCGAAGCGCTCGCCGTGCTGCTCAACAGCGGCCCGCTCCCGTGGGTGCCGGAGCGCGGCTCGCTCGGCGCCTCGGGCGATCTCGCACCGCTGGCGCACGCGGCGGCGACGCTTCTCGGCGAGGGGTGGTTCGTCGGCGACGGCGGCGAGCCCGTTGCGTCGGCGCCGGTGCTCGAGGGACGAGGCCTGCCACCGCTGCGCCTGGTGCCCAAGGAGGGGCTCGCGCTCATCAACGGCACCGACGCCTCGACCGCCGCCCTGGCACTGGCGGTGCGCGACGTCGAGTCGCTGCTGCGCGCCGCCGACTGCGCGTGCGCGATGAGCGTCGAGGCGCTGCTGGGCACGTCGCGCCCGTTCGCGCCCGACGTCGCCGCCCTGCGCCCCGCGCCCGGCCAGCAGGCGTCGGCGGAGAACATCGCCGCGCTGCTGACGGGCAGCCCGATGGTGGCGTCGCACCGGGAGTCGCATCACGCCGTGCAGGACGCGTACTCGCTGCGCTGCGCGCCGCAGGTCCACGGCGCCGCCCGCGACGTGGTGGCCTTCTGCCGCACCACCGTGGAGCGAGAAATGGCCAGTATTGTCGACAACCCGGTCGTGCTCGACGGCGAGGTGGTCAGCGCCGGCAACTTCCACGCTCAGGCGCTCGCGTACGCGGCCGACATGCTCGCGGCGGTGTGCGCCGACGTCGCCGCCATCAGCGAGCGCCGTGTGGACCGCCTGCTCGACCCATCCCGTTCCCGTGGTCTCCCTGCCTTTCTCTCACCCGATCCCGGTCTCAACAGCGGGTTCATGATCGCGCAGTACACGGCCGCCGCGACGGTTGCCGCCCTGCGCCATGCCGCAGCCCCCCTCGCCGTGCACAGCGCGGTCACCAGCGCCGGGCAGGAGGACCACGTGTCGATGAGCTTCGAGGCGGCGCGGCGGACCCGCGCCTCGGTGCCCATGCTCCGGTCCGTGCTGGCGGTGGAGCTCTGCTGCGCCGCGCAGGCACTGGAGCTGCGCGCCCCGCTGCGGCCGGCGCCGGCCACGGCCGCGCTCCTGGAGGCGGTGCGCGCCATCGTCGCGCCGCTCCGTGAGGACCGCGTGCTCGCCGGAGACCTGGCCGCACTGGAGGGCTGGGTGAATCGGGAGGGGTTCGAGGCCGCCGCAGCCGGTGCGGCCGGGCCGCTGCGATGAGCGGTCCCCGCCCCGTTCGGGCGCCCCGCGGAACAGGGCGGACCTGCCGCAGCTGGCAGACGGAGGCGGCGCTGCGCTGCCTGATGAACAACCTCGACCCCGACGTCGCCGAAGATCCGGACAACCTTGTCGTCTACGGCGGGAGCGGACGCGCCGCGCGCTCGTGGGAGGCGTACGACGCCATCGTCGCCTCGCTCCGCGACCTCCTCGACGAGGAGACACTGCTCGTGCAGTCGGGCAAGCCCGTCGGGATCGCGCGCACCCACGAGCTGGCGCCGCGCGTGCTCATCGCCAACTCGCTGCTCGTCCCGCAGTGGGCGACGTGGGAGGAGTTCTGGCGGCTCGAGGCGATGGGGCTGACGATGTACGGCCAGATGACCGCGGGGTCGTGGATCTACATCGGCACCCAGGGCATCGTGCAGGGCACGTACGAGACCTTCGCCGCCGTGGCTCGCGCACGGTTCGGCGGCTCGCTGCAGGGTCGGGTGGTGGTCACGTCCGGGCTCGGCGGCATGGGCGGCGCCCAGCCGCTGGCGGTGACCATGAACGGCGGTGTGGCGCTGTGCCTCGAGGTGGATCCCGCGCGCATCGCGCGGCGGCTGCGGACGGGATACCTGGACGAGGTCGCGCCGACGCTCGACGAGGCGATGCGCCGCTGCGACCTCGTGCGCGAGCAGGGCGGGGCGCGATCCGTCGCCGTCTGCGCCAACGCGGCGGACGCGCTCCCGCAGCTGCTGGCATCGGCGTTCGCCGCAGACGTGGTCACCGATCAGACCAGCGCGCACGACCCGCTGCACGGGTACGTCCCCGCCGGGCTGTCGCTCACGGACGCCGCCGAGCTGCGCGAGTCCGACCCCGACGGATACGTGCTCCGCGCACGCGAATCCATGGCCCGGCACTGCGAGGCGATGGTCGAGTATCGCGAGCGCGGCGCCGAGGTGTTCGACTACGGCAACGGCCTGCGTGAGCAGGCGCGCGTCGGCGGGTTCGACCGCGCCTTCACCTATCCCGGCTTCGTCGCCGCATACCTGCGGCTCGAGTTCGCGCGCGGCCGCGGACCCTTCCGCTGGGTGGCGCTCAGCGGCGACGCCCACGACATCGCTCGCACCGATCGCGCGCTTCTCGAGCTCTTCCCCGACGACGAGGCGCTGCATCGCTGGCTGCGCCTCGCCGAGCAGCACGTGCAGTTTCAGGGCCTGCCGGCGCGGATCTGCTGGCTCGGCGCCGGGCAGCGCGACCTCGCCGGCGTGCGCTTCAACGACCTGGTGGGCCGCGGCGAGGTGGCGGCGCCGATCGTCATCGGCCGCGACCACCTCGACAGTGGGTCGGTGGCGTCGCCCTTTCGGGAGACGGAGGCGATGCGCGACGGCAGCGACGCCATCGCCGACTGGCC
>JAFALX010000183.1 GCA_019234035.1 Candidatus Dormiibacterota bacterium
TGGTCGGCCGATTCGACGCTGCACTTCGTCTCCGATCGCACCGGCTACTGGAACCTGTATCAGTGGGACGGCACCGCCGCGGTGCCGCTCGCGCCGATGAACGCGGACTGCGGCCGGCCGCAGTGGCAGTTCGGCGGCGCGACGTACGGATTCCTCGACAGGCAACGGATCGCGCTCACCGCCTGCCACGACGGCTTCTGGCGGCTCCACGTCATCGACACGACAACCGGCGACGTGCGCGAGCTCGATCTACCGTACACATCGCTGGGACCGTTCGTCGCCGCCGGCGGCGGCTGCGTCGTCGTGGTGGCCGGCGGCCCGCGGCATCCCGGCGCCTTCGTGCGCGTGGACGTGGACAGCGGCGCGACAGCCACGCTCAGCCACGAGGGAGACCAGCGGATCGACGACGCGGTGCTCTCCGTGCCCGAGCAGCTGACGTTCCCCGGCCACGCGGGCGAGACAGCACATGCGTGGTATTACCGGCCGCACAACGACACCGTGGAGGGTGCGCCGGACTTCAAGCCGCCGCTGCTCGTGCATGCCCATGGCGGGCCAACCGGCGCCACGTCGACGACGTTGAGTGCCGGCGTGCAGTACTGGACGTCACGCGGCTTCGCCTACCTCGACGTCGACTACGGCGGCAGCACCGGATATGGTCGCGCGTACCGCAGGCGGCTCGACCGTCAGAGCGGCGTCGTCGACGTTGGTGACTGCGTCGAGGGAGCGCGGTTCCTGGCGAAACGCGGCGACGTCGACCCCGAGCGCCTCTTCATCGACGGCGGCAGCGCCGGCGGGTACATCGTGCTCTGCGCGATGACTTTCCATGACGTGTTCACCGCGGGCGTCAGCCTCTATGGGATCGCCGACGTGCCGGCGCTCTTCGTGGGCACGCACAAGTTCGAAGCCCGGTACGAGCACATCTACCCCGCGGACCCCGACGAGCAGTACGCACGCTCTCCGCTGCACTTCGTGGATCGGGTGCGCCGGCCGTTGCTCCTGCTGCAGGGGCTGGACGATCCGATCGTCCTGCCCAGCCAGTCACAGAGCATGTACGACGCGCTCCGCGCCCGCGGACTCCCGGTCGCGTACGTGACCTTCGCCGGTGAGGGGCACGGGTTTCGCCGCGCGGAGAACATCGAGCGCGCGCTCGATGCGGAGACCTACTTCGTGTGCCGGGTCTCGGGCATCGAGCCGCCCGATGACATCGAGCCGATCGCCATCGACAACCTCGCGGCACAGGCAGGCTGACTGACGGCGCTACCGTTGCGCGATGCCTCCGGGATGGCTCGGCGTTGTCGCGTGGATCACCATCGCCTCGGGATTTCTCACGGCAGCGGTGACCCTCTGCGACATCTACATCGGTGGCCGGCGCCAGGTCATGCGTGTGATGGAGGCCGTGCCACGTACCCGGTGCAGATCTGGCTGATCGACCGCGGCATCAAGGAGCGCATGGGACGCCCGGTGTTCCCCATGCGCTCCGCGGCGGCCGTCAGCTAGAGGCGACGCGAGCGATCCGGGTGCGGTGGCGGATCAGCACCGCGCCGGCTGCGACCGTGAGCAGGCCGCCGGCCGCGATGACACCCGGCACCCAGGCGGCTGCGGTTGGAGCGGCCGGCCGAGCCACGACGGTTCGTGCCGCTGATGTCCCAAACGTTGCCAGCCGGATGAGGCCGTCGTTGCCGACGCCGAGGTCGTAGGTCACGCTGTCGCTGGACGCGCGCAGCCGGAGGTAGGTGACCCATCCCTGCGACGGCATCCAGCTCATGTTGCGGTCGCTCGACAGATCGGTGAGCAGCTGACCTGCGAGCGGCTCGGAGCCGGCGATGGTGAGCCCCGGTGCACCGTCGATGCTGCTCGAGGTGCCGAAGCTGAGCGGCGGCAGGAAGAAGAGCGGCCTAGCGTCCGCCGGCTGCAGCTGCTGGTCCGTCAGCAGAAAGATGTCGGCGTTGACGTTGTCGTTGTCGTTGGCGAGCACCTCGAGCGGCACCCACAGCTGCGGCGTCTGCATCGTGATGAGCAGCGGCACGCCGTCGCCGGAGTGCATGCCGCGCGCGGCAGCGGCGGCATTGTCGTACCGAGCAGCCATGAAGACCGGGCTGCCCTTCGCGTACTGCAGCAGGTGGTCCTGCGTTTCGGAGGGCAGCTCGAACCCGTTGTGCGTGCACCAGTCGATGACGGTCTGGCCGCTGCCCTTGAGGACCGTGATGTCGAGCGCCTCAACCTGCACTTGCTCGACGACTGGTGAAGAGGCATGGTCTTGGGCCGCGCCCTCGAACGCGATCGGAGGCGGGGGATTGAACTCGCGCTCGAGGCGCTGCAGCGTCCACTTCCCCGCCGCCTCGATGTTGTCTGGGACGGCGGGCAACGGGACGATCCAGCCCACGTCGGTCACGCTGCCCGAGAACGCGAAGCTCGTGACGTAGTGCTCGACGCCTCCGTGCCAGGCGACAAACGTCGTGGCCTGGTCGAGGTGTACGTCACCGTCGGGAGCGACCAATCCGCCGCACGCGAACGCAGGCGTCACCTGCAGAGCCACGGCTGCGAGCGGCACGACAGCCGCAAAACGAAGCCTGCGCATGAGAAGCCTCCCGAGTGACGCGAGTGTTCACCGCGTCTACGCGAGAGGTCCCTTCGCAGTTCCCGACGCCGGCTACCCGATCGTTACCGACGTCTATGTGGGCCGCGCGTTACGAGAGAAGCATGCGGCGCGCCGCCGCTGCCGGCGAGAGCGCAAGCCCGGCAGCGACAAGTCGATCGTCGGCGCTGACAAGCGGAACGCCCAGCGCGCGTGCGGTGGCAGCCCACGCGGCGTCGTAGAACGTCAGCGAATGTTTCGCGGCCAGCGCGGCCGCGTCACGCAGCCAGGCCGGGATCATGGCAATCGGCGGCCCGCACGCGGCGATGAGATCGTCGAGCTGGTCGCCGATATCCGACGCGGACCATCGCAAGCGCGTATGCAGCACATTGCCGACCTCGTACAGGGCGAGATCGACGATGCGCGCGTCGACGTCGCCGCGCACATTCGCGTCGCGGATCGCGCGTGCGGCGGCGACGTCACCCTCCCCCGTCGCGTGAAACCACTTCATGAGGATTGAGGTGTCCACGAGGACGGTCGTCAACGATGGCTGTCTCGTTCAGCGCGTATGAGCTCCGCTGAGTCAAACGCTGCCGCCGAACGGAAGCGCTCCTCGGACCTCGCCACCGCGGCGGCGACCGCGGCGGGGTCACGCCGAAGCAACTCGCGGCGGGCGGCTGCGGCCAGGAAACCGCTGCGGCTCGAATCGCGTCGACGAGCCTCCTCGTCGATGCGCTGGAGCAGATCGTCGGGAAGCGACACCATCACCTTGGCCATACCTGGAGTATATCCATGGGTATATCTTGCCGCCGGCCCGCGGACCGCTCGCGGACGAGCACCTTGACGGCTTCATTAGTTAGCATATATAATCATCTCGAAGACAGAGATGACCATGAGGGCAGCGACGATCACGACCAACACGGATCAATCCGTGGCCGTCGCCAACCAGCTCCGCCCCGTCCTCCTGCATCTCAACCGCCACCTGCGGCGTGAGGCCCAGACTCAGGGCATCTCGGCAGGCCAGATCTCGCTGCTCGCGTCGATCGAGAGCCACCGCGGGACCGGGGTCAAGGAGCTCGCCGACCGTGAGGGAATGGCAGCGCCGTCGGTGTGCACCGCCGTGGACAGGCTCCAGGCCGCCGGCTACGTCACCCGCGAGCGCGAGAGCACGGGCGATCGCCGCCGGGTCGGGCTGGCCACGACCCCGCAGGGAAGCGCGCTGCTGCGACGGGTGCGTTCGCGGCGCACGGCCTGGCTCGCCGAGCGCCTCCAGGCACTCACCGACGAGGAGCGCGCGAGCATCGCCGCCGCCGTCGACGCGCTGTCGGCACTGGTGACGCAGCGATGAGCGTCGCCTCCGTCTCGCGGCGCACGTTCTCCAGCCTTCGTCACCACCGCAACTACCGCCTCTACTTCTACGGGCAGGTGGTGTCGCTCAGTGGCACGTGGATGCAGAACGTCGCGCAGGCGTGGTTCATCGTCGTGCTCACGCACTCGCCGGTGGCAGTCGGCCTGCTCGCGGCCTGCCAGTTCGGGCCGTACATGCTGTTCGGCCTGTTCGGCGGCGCATTCGCGGATCGCATCGATCAGCGCCGCCTCATGATCGCGACGCAGTCCGCGTTCACGCTCAGCGCCGCGACGCTGGCGGGTCTTGCACTCAGCGGGCACGCGGCGGCGTGGGAGGTCTTCCTGATCGCCGGCATCAACGGCATGGTCATGGTGTTCGACACTCCTGCACGGCAGGCGTTCACCGTGCAGATGGTGGGCCGCGACGAGCTGCCCAACGCCATCGCGCTCAACTCGAGCCTGTTCAACGCGTCCCGCATCGTGGGCCCGGCGATCGCAGGCGCATTGATCGCCGTCGCGGGCGTGGGGATCTGCTTCCTGCTGAACTCCATCAGCTATCTGGCGCTCATCGGCGCGCTGCTGCTCATGCGCACGAGCGAGCTGCACCCGGTGAGCCGCGACACGAAGGTGCAGAACGTGCTGCGCGGCGCCGCCGAGGGCATCCGCTTCGCGTGGCAGACGCCGCTCCTGCGCACCGTCCTGCTGATGATGCTGCTCATCTCCACAATCGGGATCAACTTCAACGTGCTGCTGCCGGTGCTGACATCCGAGACGCTGCACGCGGGACCTGAGGTGTTCGGCATCATCTCGGCGGCGTTCGGCGCGGGTGCCCTCGGCGGAGCGCTGTTGTCCGCGTCACTGGGACGCGCCAGCGCCGGCGCTCTGCTCGTCGGCGCCGCGGTGTTCTCCGCCGCCCAGCTCGTCCTGGCTCCGCTGCACACGGCCTGGGCCGCAGCGCTCGTGCTGGTCGTCCTGGGCTTCGCCTTCTCGCTGTACTCGTCACAGAGCAACGCGAGCCTGCAGCTCAACACTCCTGACCGCCTCCGCGGACGGGTCATGGGCATCTACGGCTATGTGTTCTTCGGGACCGCGCCGCTTGGTGGCCTGCTCGCCGGCTGGCTGGCGCAGACGGGGGGCACCGAGCTCGCGTTCATCGTGGCCGGCGGTGTGAGCCTGCTCACCGTGGTGTACGGCTACCTCGGGATCCACCGGATGATCGCGCGCAGACACATACACTCTGCGGCCTAGTGCCGCCACGCCCGCGCGTCGTCATCGTCGGAGCCGGATTCGGC
>JAFALX010000213.1 GCA_019234035.1 Candidatus Dormiibacterota bacterium
GCGGCAACGGCGTAAAATGGGGATGACACATGGACAGTGAGAGCAAGTGCCCGTTCGGACACGGTTCGGGACCCATGAACCGCGACTGGTGGCCGAACCTGCTTGACCTTTCGCCGCTTCACCAGTTTTCCAGCCTGTCCAATCCGCTGGGCGAGGCGTTCGACTACGCGAAAGAGTTCAAGAGCCTGGACCTCAATGCCGTGGTCCGCGACCTGCACGCCCTGATGACGGATTCGCAGGACTGGTGGCCGGCCGACTTCGGCCACTACGGCGGCCTGTTCATCCGCCTGGCCTGGCACAGCGCCGGCACCTACCGGATCACCGACGGACGCGGCGGCGGGGGCAGCGGCGCCCAGCGCTTCGCGCCGCTGAACAGCTGGCCGGACAACGCCAACCTCGACAAGGCGCGGCGCCTGCTGTGGCCGGTGAAGCAGAAGTACGGCAGCAAGATCTCCTGGGCCGACCTCATGATCCTCGCCGGCAACGTGGCGCTCGAGTCGATGGGATTCACAACCTTCGGCTTCGGCGGCGGCCGCGAGGACATCTGGGAGGCGGACGACGAGACCTACTGGGGCTCGGAGAGCACCTGGCTCGGTGACGAGCGCTACCGCGGCGACCGCCAGCTGGACAAGCCGTTCGCCGCCGTGCAGATGGGACTCATCTATGTGAATCCCGAAGGGCCGGATGGCAACCCGGATCCACTCGCCGCCGCCCGCGACATCCGCGAGACGTTCGCTCGCATGGCGATGAACGACGAGGAGACGATCGCCCTGATCGCCGGCGGGCACACCTTCGGCAAGACGCACGGGGCTGCCGATCCGGCGAAGTACGTCGGCCCGGCTCCGGAGGGCGCGGTGCTGCAGGAGCAGGGCCTCGGCTGGCAGAACTCCTTCGGCACCGGCACGGGCGACGACACCATCACCAGCGGACTTGAGGGTGCGTGGACGCCGACGCCGGCGACGTGGGACAGCGGCTACTTCGACACCCTGTTCGCGTACGACTGGGAGCTGACCAAGAGCCCCGCCGGCGCGAACCAGTGGATCCCCAAGAACGGGGCAGCGGCGGATGCCGTTCCGGATCCGCACGATCCGGCGAAGCGGCACTCGCCGGTGATGCTGACGACCGACCTGGCGCTGAAGCTCGACCCGATCTACGCGCCGATCTCCAAGCGGTTCCAGCAGCATCCCGAGCAGCTTGCGGATGCGTTCGCGCGGGCGTGGTACAAGCTGACCCACCGCGACATGGGGCCGGTCTCACGCTACCTCGGCCCGCTGATGCCGAAAGAGGAGCTGATCTGGCAGGACCCGGTGCCGGCGGTCGGTCACAAGCTCATCGGTGACGCCGACGTCTCAATCCTCAAGGACACGATCCTCGCGTCTGGCCTGACAACCGCACAGCTCGTCTCGACCGCGTGGGCGTCGGCCGTGACGTTCCGCGGAACCGACAAGCGCGGCGGCGCCAACGGCGCGCGCATCCGCCTGGCGCCGCAGAAGGACTGGGAGGTCAACAACCCGGCCGAGCTGGCGAAGGTCATCGGCATCCTCGAGAAGATCCAGCACGACTTCAACGCCGCGCAGGCCGGCGATGTGCAGGTCTCGCTCGCCGATCTCATCGTGCTCGGCGGCTGCGCCGCGGTGGAGCAGGCGGCCAAGAACGGCGGACACGACATCACCGTCCCGTTCACGCCGGGACGGACGGACGCCACGCAGGAGCAGACCGACGTCAACGCGTTCGCTGTCCTGGAGCCCACGCACGACGGGTTCCGCAACTACGTGCAGGCCGGCCAGAGCGCGGCCCCGGAGCACCTGCTCGTGGAGCGGGCCAACCTGCTGACGCTGACCGCGCCCGAGATGACAGCCCTCGTCGGCGGCCTGCGCGTGCTCGGTGCCAACGCCGACCACTCGAACAACGGTGTCTTCACCACCACGCCGGGAACGCTCAGCAACGACTTCTACGTCGCGCTGCTGTCGATGACGACGGATTTCGTTCCGACCGATGCCTCGAGCACGCTGTTCAACGGGGTCGACCGCGCAACGGGCGCGGTGAAGTGCACCGCGACGCGTGTCGATCTCGTGTTCGGCTCCACCGCGCAGCTCCGCGCCGTGTGCGAGGTGTACGCGAGCAGCGACTCCAAGGAGAAGTTCGTTCGCGACTTTGTCGCCGCCTGGGCCAAGGTGATGAACCTCGATCGCTTCGACGTGAAGCACAACTAGACCGTGGCGGCACTCGCCGCCATCGATACGAATGGAAGGGCCCTGGCCGTCGCCGGGGCCCTTGTTCGTGCATGCGTGAGTGCACTGCGCTCACATCGTTTGGAGCGTTAGCGCCGTCCGATGTGAGGAGTATCGGACCACGTGGTCCTTAACTTGAGATGACGCCCGCCTCGGTGTAACGTTCGTTTCAGGAGTTCGTCGAGAGGAGGGCGCGGACACGTTGTTGCAGACGTTGTCTCCTCGTCGTCGGCTGGCGCACAGACAGTCACGCAACAGCTGAGGGGGAGAGACCGTGATCGTTCTCGTGACCATCCATGGCATCGGGTTCCAGCAGGCGCCGAGCTCGAAGGTGGCGCAGGACGGATACGCCGACGCGCTCCACGCGGCGCTCGCGCAGCAGCTGCCGAAGGGCATGCTCGGTGACGACCCCGACCGCCCGAACGGGGGTGCCGTCTACGTGGAGAGCAGCTGGCCCGCGGCCAGCAACCAGACAGAACCAGGCCTCGCGCGGCTGGGGACGTGGCAGGGGAACACCGTCGTGATCGAAGGTCAGCCGCTGGTCGGCGATCAGGCGGGCGTTGCGCACGTCGCGCTCGTCTACTCGCGCCTGCAGGAGCAGAGTGAGGACACCATCGCGCTGCTGGACCTCGGCCTGCTCGGGGCCCCGGCCGTGAGCCACTACGCGACCGTCGGAAGCATCATTCGCATGGCGTTTCAGGACGTCCGCGCGATGCACGCCAAGCCGGGTCCGAGCACTCCGAGCCTGAGCCCGCGGGAGACCAAGCCCGAGCACACGAGTGTGTTCAGCCGTCTCTTCCATCACCCGGCGGCGTCGGATCCGACACCGGCGAACGCCGAGCCGACGAGCACGTTCCGCCAGGTCCAGGACGACATCGCGGCGTATGTCGTCCGCAACGAGCACCGCGAACGAGTTCGCGCCTTCGTCCGCGACGCGATCAGCCGGATCATGGCGCGTCCCGACGTCGACGGCGTGATCGTCAACGGCCACAGCAACGGCTGCGTCATGACGTTCGATTTCCTCGCCGCCATGTCCCCGCCCCAGGCGCCGAAGGTGCGTGCGGTCGTGACGTCCGGATGCCCGCTGCGGAAGTACGTCGACTTCATGGATTGGGGCACCGACGCGCGCAGCTTCGGCCTGGTTCGCGCCGGCAGCTGGACCAACTTCTACGACGAGGCCGACCCGGTTGCGGATCCGATGCAACCGGACGCCACGTGGAAGCGCACCGACTCCGATCCGGGCGGCCCCGGGCTGTTCGTGCACTACAATCCGCAGACCGGCGAGCGGGCGAACGTGGCGGTCAGCGACGTCAAGGTCGACAACGTGGGGGCCGGCGTCGGTGGTGGTCTTCCCGCACACAACTACTGGGACAACGTCCATGAGTTCGTGGCGCCGCTGGCAGGAATCATCACGAAGGCCACGGGCGACCAGGTCGGGCTGAACGGTGCCGCAGCCGTGCGGCCTGCAGCTGCCGGAGCGCCCTCCAACTAGGTCGCGCCCAGGTTCCGCTTCTTCTCCGGCTGCGAGCTACGAGGGTACCGGGACGAGGCTGGCGCGGCGCACGGCGTCGAGCGCCCACCGCACATCGGCGTCGTCTGTCGACCAGTTGCTGACAGAGATGCGTACAACGTCGCGGTCGTGCCACTTCGAGCCCGACATCCAGACGAGGCCGTCCGCGATGAGCCGTTCGGTGACGGCGCGCGTGCGGGCGTCGTCGCCGAACGCGACGCACACCTGCGTGTAGTCGACGTCGTTGAGCACCTCAGCCCCGTCCATCTCGGCGATCCCGGCAGCGAGGGCCTGCGCGCGCGCGACCAGACCCTCGATGAGCCGCATCACGCCCTCTCTGCCGAGCGAGCGCAGCGCCGCCCACACGGTCACGCCGCGAGCACGGCGCGACAGCTCGGGCACCTTCTCGAAGGGATCGCCGGGTCCGCTCTGATCGTGCACGAGATAGTTCGCGTGCGTTCCCATCGCGGCGCGCAGCGGCGCGGGGTCGGCGACGATCGCGATCCCGCAGTCATACGGCACGTTGAGCGTCTTGTGCGCGTCGGTGGACCAGGAGTCGGCGAGCTCGACGCCATCGGCGAGATGCCGCAGGGCCGGCGATGCGGCCGCCCAGAGGCCGAAGGCGCCGTCGACATGGACCCAGGCGCCGTGCTCGTGCGCCACCTGGATCGCCGTGCGCAGCGGGTCGAACGCGCCCGAATGCACGTTGCCCGCCTGCAGACACACGATGGCCGGGGCGCCGGCATCGACCGCGCGCAGCGCGCGTGCGAGCTCGCTCGCGATGATCCGCCCCTGGTCGTCGGCCGCCACCAACTGGGGCGCCCCGAGGCCGAGGTACCCGAGGGCGAGGTCGATCGTCTCGTGCCGTTCCGCGCCCGCGAGCACGTGCACGCGCGGTGCGCCGGTGAGCCCTGCGTGGCGCACATCCCACCCGGCCCGGCTGAGGACAGCCGAGCGCGCCGCGGCGAGCGCGGTGAAGCCGGCCATCGTCGCGCCGGTGGTGAACCCGACGTCAGACGACCGCGGCAGGTCGAGCAGCTCGAGCAGCCAGGCTGCGGCAGCCTCCTCGAGCGCTGCGATCGCCGGCGTCGCAAAGCGCAACCCGCCGTTCTGATCCCAGGCCGACACCAGCCAGTCCGCGGCGAGCGGCGCCGGCAGGGTGCCGCCGATCACCCACCCGAAGAAGCGTCCCGAGGGCATCGCCATGAGGCCGGGCTCGGCGCCGTCGGCGAGCAAGTCGATCACGCTGTCGGGCGCCATCGGCCCCTGCGGCAGCGGACCTCCGAGCACGCGGAGGAGCTGGTCCGCCGTGGCTCGCGGCTTGACCGGTCGCTCACCGACAGAGTCGAGCCACGCCTCGGCGTGAACCATGGCGCGATCCAGCGCCTTCGTGTAGTCGGCTCGCCGCACCGTCATGTGCCACTCCTCTCCATCAGAACCGCCTGTGCAGCCTCACCATCATGGGCGAATACGCGGCGCTGCCGCACGCGGCGCGACCGCCGTCAGCCGGGGTGCGCCGGCGCGGCAACCTCCTGCCACGACATGGCTGCGCCGGCCGTCCACGCGCGCGCAAAGCCGTCCTCGCCGAGGGCATCCGCCGACATCCGCCGGGTGCGTTCGAACACCGGCGCCTCATCGGGCGGCCACCCGGCGCCCTGCTCCTCGACCATCCGCTCGGCGAGGCCGAGCAGGGCTGCGGCCCGGGCCATGTCACCGGACTGCGCCTCTATGGCCGCCAGCTGGTTGAAGGAGTAGGGGATCGACCAGACGTCCTCCTGCTGCGTCTGGATGTCGAGCGCCTGCTGGAGGAGGTCGCGAGCGTCCGCGATGTTGCCCAGCTGCCGCTCGACCGCGCTGAGGTTGGTGCACTCTGCGGCGACCAGTCGCAGAGAGCCCGCCTCGCGCTCGAGCTCGAGACGCTGCTGCATGAGGTCGCGTGCCCGCTCCAGGTCACCGGTCATCTGCGCGGCAACGCTGAGCACATGAATCGCGCTGGAGCGCCCCCGCGTCTCAGTCGCCGATGCCGCGACATCCAACGCGCTTTGGCACAGCGAGCGGGCTTCGGCGAAATCGCCGTTGCGAAGCGAAATCCGCGCGAGCCCGGTGAGCGCCAGCGCCTCGAGGTTGGTCGCGGTGAGCTGTCGCGCCAGCTGCACTGATTCGTCGAACGCCGCCCGCGCGGCGGTGTCGTCGCCCTGCCAGAACGCGAGCATCCCCAGGCTGAACAATGCGCGTGCCCGGCTCGGGTCACTGAGACCGCCGGTGCCGACCACGCGGGCGAACATCACACGGCCCTCGTCGATGCGCCCGGCCGACACCCAGTACCGCTCGAGGGCGACCGCGAGCCGCTCGGCGTCGTCGGCCCGGTGGTTCGCCAGAAGCCAGTCGGCCGCCGCCTCGAGATGGGCATAGGCGTCGTCGATGCGAGCCCGCCAGACGTGCGCATCGACACCATCCAGCCCGGCCGACGCCTGCTCGGCAACCTCGATCTGCGCGAGCGCTTCCACACCTTCCACGATCCCCACTAGTTCTACAGGACAGTGAAGATGCCGCGCTCGGCGTCAGCCGTGGCCGGGCACAGCCCGGGGGCGGCGATCTCTACCATAGGTGCGTCGCCGTCAGTGCGTTTGCGGGGAGGCTCGTGCGCCTGAGCGTCGTGAATCTGAAAGGGGGCACCGGCAAGACGGTGACCGCCGTGCATCTCGCGGCCGGTCTCGCGCGCCAGGGCCGCACGCTGCTCGTCGACGCCGACCCGCAGGGATCTGCGCTGTCGTGGTCCGAGGAGGCGGCCGACCTCCCGTGCTCCGTCGTCAGCCTCCCCGTGCGTGATCTGCCGAAGCGTCTGCCGCCGCTGCTGCAGGGAATCGATCACGCGGTGATCGATACACCGCCCGGCGACCGTGTGATCGTGCGCGGCGCCGTTGCCGCGTCGGAGACCGCGATCGTACCCATGCCCACCAGCATCATGGATCTCGACCGCCTGCGCCCGACGCTCGACCTGATCGAGGAGGTTGAGGCGTTGACGCCGGTGCGCGTGTTCGTCCTGCTGACGCGGGTGCGCACGGCCACCAAGAGTGCGCATGTGACACGCGAGGTGCTCGAGGAGCTCGGCATCGCGCTGCTCGACAACCAGATCCCGCTGCGCGAGAACCTCAACGCGAGCTTCGGCACTGTTCCTGGCGACGATGGTCCGTACACTGCGGTGCTCGACGAGTTGCGGGCACGGGAGGTGGCAGCATGACGCGGCGGGCTCGGACAGATCTGCGCGATCGCATGCAGCGGGTGGCGGCCAAGCCTGCGACGCACCCCGATACGCCCAAGCGTTCGCGTGCGGCGTCGACCCGCCGTCCGGCGGCGGCGGCCAGGCGCCGCGCACCCGAGCCGGTCGAGCTCGACGACGAGCCCGAGCTCGAGATCGACGAGGACCCCGAGCCCGGCCTCGAGATCCGACCGACGCCGACGAGCCGTTCCCGTCTCGAGACACTCGTCGCCTGGGCGCAGTGGGAGCTGATGTCAGTGCCGCGCGAGCGGTTGCACTACCTCAAGCGGCTCCTCGCGGGCGACGGCGCGAGCAGGCACGACGACTAGAGCTGCTAGGTCGCCGCGCCGACCCCAGCTGACCGGGAGCGGCCGTGGTGCCGGTCCGAGCGGTGACGCGTCAGCGTGAACGTGTCGAACTCGGTGTAGCTCGAGCTGGGGGATCCCTTCACTCCGCTGTTGGGATTGACAGGATCCGCCCCGCTGACGTGCAGGTAGGTCACGCGAATGCGCGTCGTGTCTTCGTCGTCGTCGCCGGGATCGACGTCGAACACCGCGATGCCGTATCCGGTGGACGGGTCGCGCAGCGCCGACCACACCGCGTCCTCACGTGCGTCCGCGCCCGGACGCACGTACACGCCCGGCGTCGAGCTCAGCACGGGTGCGTTGTGCTTCGTGAAGATCTTTGCCTCGGTCGTGCCGGTCGCGCTGTCGAACCCGTACTCGTCGAGCGGCGCACTGGTGCCGCCACCGCCAAGGATCAGGTGGATCG
>JAFALX010000291.1 GCA_019234035.1 Candidatus Dormiibacterota bacterium
CCCGGACAACCCCATCGCCAAGCTGCGCCACATCGAGCTGCGGTCGGGCCGCCTGCCCGACGGCGCCGCACTCGAGTCGATCCTGGTCAAGCGCCAGATCTTCAAACGGCTGCGCGGCGGCGGCCGCATCGAGATGTACCCGCCTCGGGCGCTGGGCAGCGCCTTCGGCACGATCGAGGGGAGTGACCCGGAGCGTCGCTCCTGGAGCTTCCTGGTGCACGGCATGCGCGACTCGCGACCGAGCTTCCTCGAGGCCGAGGCCGAGGCGATGCGCATCTGGCGCGGCCTCCGCTTTCTCGATTGAGGATGGCCGGCTGAGAGCCGTCGTGCAGCGGGTCAGCCATGCCCGCGTCACCGTCGCGAGCGAGGTCACGGGAGCGATCGAGCGGGGCCTGTGCGTCCTCGTCTCGGTCGGCCCCGACGACGACGAGACGGTCGCCGGCCGGCTGGCGCGCCGCGTGGCCACGCTCCGCGTGTTCCCCGACGAGGACGGGAAGATGAACCTCGACGTGCGCCAGGCCGGCGGAGCGGTGCTGGTCGTCAGCCAGTTCACGCTCCACGCGGACACGTCGCGCGGGCACCGGCCCTCGTTCATCGGGGCGGCGCCGCCCGACGTGGCGAACCGCCTCTACGACGCCTTCGCCGCCGTCCTTCGCGTGCTGGACCTGCGCGTGGAGACCGGCCGCTTCGGGGCCCACATGGACGTCGAGATGTGCAACGACGGCCCCGTCACCCTGGTGCTGAGCAGCGGCGAGGACGCCTGGAAGGCCGACGCCGGCTGACGGGCGAGTGCTTACCCGGCGCGCCGTGCGCGCAGGGCGGCCAGCTGCTCGCCCTCGCCGCCGCTGCCCGAGTAGCGCAGCAGCTCCGGCGGACGGCCGCCGGTGCCGGCGGGCGATCGGAAGCGCGGCACGCGCAGGCGGAGGCTCGCCACCTCGCTATCCCGGACCGTCTTCAGGACTCCTGCGTCGCGGAGCTCCTGGATACGGCGGCGGAACGTCCGCTCGCTGCCCTCGGGTCCACCGTGGAGCGCGTTGTGCAGGCGGAGCAGGTCGTCCCCGGTGAACACCTCGCCGAGCAGCGCGGCAGCCCCGGCGAGCTGCCGGGTGTCGGCGCGGAGCCGTTCGACGGCGGCGCGGAGGGCGGTCCCGTCCTCGCCCTCGAGGCGCAGGCCGCGGCCGGTGACCGACCAGGAGCCGGACCCGTTGACCAGGCCGAACGGTGCCGTCGCGTAATACCAGACGGTGACGGACCGGCTGCGTCCCGGGGCGTCGTCGATCTCGACCAGCCGCAGGTGGTCGCCATCACGGCGCTTGCCGCCCACGTCCACCCCGGCCTCCTCCACCGACCGAGCCGCGGCGTCAGCGAAGCGGTCGCGCGGCTCGAGCTCGGCCTGGGGAAGGCGACGCTTCACGGTGAGCACGTGCAAAGCCCGTGTCGGAGGCGTCGACGCCTCCGGGTCGAAGGCAAATACCGCCGCCCCCGCGCTCAGTGCCGCGGTCACGCCCCTGGCCATACAGCTACCCTCCGGATGGACTGGTTTCGGAAGATCATGTCACCAACTACGGCATTATGCCATGCCTGAGGCCACTTTCCACCCCCAGAACCGCGGCCCGATCTCGGCCGGGCCTTCTCCTGAACTCAGGCGGGCGGTGGGCTGGGGGCCGTGGTGACCGTCGACGGAGCCGGCGGCGGAGCCGCCGAGGGGTCCGCGCGCAGGGGCTCCCGGGAGCCCGCCCCGGTGCGCGGCCAGCTCACGCCGACGCTGGCGCCACCGAGCTCCGCCGATGACCCCACCTCCCAGCGGCCGTGAGTCCGTCGCACCACCGCGTCGGCGATGGCGAGACCCAGTCCGGCGCCCGGCTTGTCGCTCGTGGCGCGGTGGAAGCGCTCGAAGATGCGGGTGCGCTCCTCGGCAGGGATGCCCGGGCCCGAATCCTCGACGACGGATCGAACGCGATTGCCGTCATTGACAACACTGACGCGAACAGTGCCGTGATCGGGCGCGTACTTGCAGGCGTTGTCGATCAGCACGCCGAGGAGGCGGTCCAGCCAGTCCGGCGCGCCGGCGACCATGTGCGGCCCGACACCCACGTCGAGGCGCAGCTGGATCCCGCGCGCCTCCGCCACCGCCGCGAAGCGATCGACGGCCTGCGCGGCGAGCACACCCACCTCGACCGGCTCGGAATGGTCGACGTCCGGCGACGAGTCCGCCCGCGCCAGCCACAGCAGGTCCTCCACCAGGCCGCGAATGCGCTTGCTCTCGTGGCCGACGCGCACGAACGCGCTGCGATACCACTCGGGGTCCCGGTCGTGAGCGAGGGCAAGGCTGGTCTGCGCTTCGATGACGGACAGCGGCGTGCGCAGCTCGTGCGAGGCGTCGGCGGTGAAGTCCATCTGACGCTGCCTCGCGATCTCGATCGGCGCGCCGACTCGCCGGCCACCGTACAGCGCGCCGACGAAAGCGACGCCCAGCAGCACGATGCCGACGAGCAGCTCCGTGAAGGCAATGGTGTCGCGTGTCTGGGTCACCGGCTGGAGTGATGCGGCAAAGACGACATGCCCTCCGGGCACCTGCACGGAGGCGACGCGCATGGCGCCGCGGCCGATCGTCGTCGTCGTCGGCTGGCCCGCGGAGACGGCCGTCGCCGGAAGC
>JAFALX010000433.1 GCA_019234035.1 Candidatus Dormiibacterota bacterium
CGCTCGCCGGGACGCACGGCGTTCGAGCCCATCACTCTGGAGCGCGGAGTCACTCACGACACCGCCTTCGAAGCGTGGGCCGCGAAGGTTTGGGCCCTCGGCGCGGGGCTGGGCGCGGAGGTCTCCCTCAAGGATTTCCGTAAGGACATCAGCATCGAGCTGCTCAACGAGGCGGGTCAGCTCGTGATGGCGTGGAAGGTCTTCCGCTGCTGGCCGTCCGAGTACGTCGCCCTCGCAGACCTTGACGCAGACGACGACGCCGTCGCGATCGAGAGCCTTACTCTGGAGAACGAGGGCTGGGAGCGCGACACGTCGGTCACTGAGCCGGCAGAGCCCAGTGTTTCCACAGGGCAGCCGTGATGGATCGAGCGCAAGACTGCAACCGGGTACAGTTGAAAGCACAATGGTTGCGGCACGCGCGACACCTCGTGCTCACGACACGGTTGTTGCGGTTGACGGCCTGAACATTCGCGTATCGATCGCCGGCCCCGACGTCGGGTACCCGCTGTTGCTCGTCAATGGAATCGGTGCACCTCTCGAGCTCTGGGGCGGGTTCCGCAGTCGCCTGAGCACACAGACGATCGCCTTAGACGCACCCGGCACCGGGCGATCGCCAGCGCCGTGGCGGCCGCGGTCGATGTGGGAGCTCGCGCGCAGCGTCAGCCGGATGCTCGATCAGCTCGGATTCGACAGGGTTGATGTACTCGGGATCTCGTGGGGCGGCGGACTCGCGCAGCACCTTGCGCTGGTGCGCGGTCGTCGCGTGCGCCGGCTGGTGCTCGTGTGCACAGGATTTGGCGCGGGGTCTGTACCCGGGGACCTTCGTGCGGCACTCGAGCTGTTGCGGCCGCAACGCTACTTCTCGCCGGCGCATCTCGCCCGAGTGGGCCCGGCGTTGTTCGGTGGCGAGACGCGGAGGCGGCCGAATCTGCTGGTGCAGCAGGGGCGACTGCGGTCCCTGCATCGCCCGTCGACGCGCGGGTACGTCTACCAGCTGCTCACGGCCAGCACATGGGCGACGCTGCCCTGGTTACCGCTGCTGCGCGCCGAGACGCTCGTGCTCCTTGGCGGCGACGACCCCATCGTCCACACGGTGAACGGTCGCATCCTGAAGAAGGCGTTGCCGCATGCGACGCTCCGCGTCGTTCCCGGCGCCGGTCACCTGTTTCCGCTGGATCAGCCCGCCGAGGCCGCGGCGATCGTGCGCGACTTCCTTCGCATGTAGCCCGCGCCTCACCAGTCACCGCGGAGGTCAATGTTCAGGACGCGTGCACATAGCTCCCTGGCGCCCTGGCCAGCGCAGGCAAGTCGGTGTTGCCCAGTGATTCCGGCGCCGGCCGCTGGTTGCCCGAACGCGCGTCGAGCCACGCGTCGTAGTCGGTCCACCAGCTCCCGGGCGCAACCGCGGCTCGTTCGAGGAACTCCTCGGCGTCGACGCTGACGTCATCAGTGACGCGGAAGCTCGACCGGCTCTCCGGCGACGGCGGGTTGACGAGCGCCTGGATGTGTCCGCTTGTCGACAGTACGAATCGCTTGGCGCCACCGAACAGCTGCGCGCTGCGATACGCGTTCTCCCAGGGAATGATGTGATCGGTCAGGCCAGCCACGGCGTAGACGTCGCAGCGCACGGCCGCCAGGTTGATCTTCGTGCCCAGCGCAGTGAACGCCCCGGGCTTGGCCAGCGAGTTGTCCAGCGCTATGTGGATGAAGTCACGGTGCAGCCCAGCAGCGAGCCGCACTGTGTCCTGGTTCCAGTAGAGGATGTCGAACGCCGGCGGCGCCTTGCCCAGCAGGTAGTTGTTGACGACGTACGACCACACCAGGTCGTTGGGTCGCAACCACGTGAACACGCCCTCGAGCGCGCGACCGTCGAGGTAGCCCCGGCGCGCCGACTCGGCAATCGCTGCCGCTGCCACCTCGCGACTTGTCAGCGCGGACACCGTTCCCGCCTTCTGGTTGTCGATGGCGCACACGAAGAGCGAGAGGCTCGCGACATCGGTCCCCCGCTTCGTCGCCGCGAGGTGCGCCACCGCTGCTGCTGCCAGCATGCCCCCCGAGCACGCGGCGCACACGTGCACCGCCGAGCTGCCGGTGATGGCGGCGACCGCGTCGCGCGCTTCGAGCAGCGCCCTTGAGTATGTGTCGAAGTCGAAGTGGCCCTGGTTGCCGTCGGGATTCCGCCACGAGATTGCGAAGACCTGCTGCCCCTGACGCACGTAGTACTCGATCATGCTGCGCCCCGGCGCGATATCCAGGACATAGAACTTGTTGATGGTCGGTGGCACGAACAGCAGTGGCACCTCGCGAACCGAGTCGGTCTGCGGTTCGTACTGGATGAGCTCCATCACCTCCGTGCGAAGCACGACACTTCCCGGCGTGACGCCGAGGTTCTCACCGACCTCGAACTTGCTCGTGTCGACGGTCGCCGGCAGCCGCGGCGGCCGCGACATGTCCCGTGCGAAGTTGCGCAGGCCGTCGACGAAGTTGGCGCCGCCGCGTTCCACGGTCTCCTTGAGTACGGCCGGATTCGTCCAGGGGAAGTTCGTCGGGGCGAGCGCGTCCAGCATGTTCGCGGCGGCGAGCCGCGCCTGGCGTTCGGTGCGCCAGTCGAGCTCCGCGTCTGAGAGGAGCCCGTCGACGGTGCCCGCAAGGGTCAAATACGACTGCAACACGCGGCGGAAGATCCAGTTGCCCCACGCCGAGTCGGTGAAGCGGCGATCGCCACGCGCGGGCGCGATCATCGAGCCGCCAGAGACCACCCGCGCGAGCTCGGCGCCCATCGTTCCCAGGCGGCGCGCGACGCGGTCCGGGTGCCGCGCCAGCCCGGCCGCAACCTTGGCGAGCTCCCGCGGTGGCACGAGGTGCGGTGTACCGGTGGCGGCGTCGGTCAGCATGACCTCGAGTGCGGCGCCCACCGCGCGCGGCCGCCGCGCGGCCGGTGCGTGTGGCGACACACCAGCAGTGTCTCGCGAGCGCGTTCGCTTGGCGCGCGGTTTGGTGATCACGCTGCGCCGGACGGAACCGGAGCCTGGATCTCGCGTTTGAGGATCTTGCCCGTCGGCCCCTTGGGGAGCTGCTCCAGGAACCACACGCGGCGCGGGTACTTGTACGCCGCGACGCGCTCCTTGACGAAGTCGCGCAGCTCCTCTGCCGTCGCTGTTGCCCCGTCCTTCAAGACCACCGCGGCGCCAACCTCTTCGCCGAGCTCCGGGTGGGGAATGCCGACGACGGCGCATTCCCGCACCGCGGGATGCTCATACAGCACCTCCTCGATCTCGCGTGGATACACGTTGTATCCGCCACGAATGACCAGATCCTTCTTGCGGTCGACAATGAAGAAGTAGCCGTCCTCGTCGATGCGCGCGAGGTCTCCCGTGTGGAACCAGCCGTCGGCGGAGATCGCCTGCGCGGTCGCGTCCGGCCGCTTCCAGTATCCCTTCATCACGTTGTGGCCGCGGATGACGATCTCGCCGACCCCTCCCTGCGTGATGTCGCCCCCGTGCTCGTCGACCACCTTCATCTCCACCCCGTCGATCGGCGTGCCGATCGACCCGGCCTTGCGCGGACGGTCCGGTTTGTTGAACGACGCGACGGGTGACGTCTCAGACAGGCCGTAGCCCTCGAGGATCATCGTGCCGAACGCCTCCTCGAAGCCGCGAAGCACCTCGAGTGGCAGCGATGCACCGCCCGACACGCACATGCGCAGGCTCGACGTGTCGTATCGGCGGCGCTCCGGATGGTGCATGAATGCGGCGTACATGGTCGGCACGCCCTCGAAGATGGTCACGCGGTCACGCTGAATCGTCTCCAGCGCATGGCCGGGATCGAACCGTGGGATGAGGGTCAGTGTCGCGCCGGATGCCATGGTCGTGTTGAGCGCGCACGACTGTCCGAATGCGTGAAACAGCGGCAGCGCACCGAGCACGACATCGTGCGGTCCGACATTCCACATGTCGAGGATCACCTGCACGTTGCGTCGCAGATTGTCGTGCGTCAGCTCGGCACCCTTCGGCGTTCCTGTCGTTCCCGACGTGTACAGGACGACCGCTGTGTCGTCGCCTGCCCGCTCGGCCACAGAAGACTCAGGCTCGTGCGCCGCGAGGAGCTGCGCGAACCCGGCGGGCTCGACGATGATGCACGTCGTCCCGGGCTCCTTGGCACCCGCCGCCGCTTCCTCCGCGAAGTCGTGCCACGCGAACACCACCTTGGCCTCGGAGTCGCCGAGATAGAACGCGACCTCGCGCCGCTTGAGCAGGACGTTCATCGGCACGACGGCGGCGCCGACCTGGAGGATGCCGTAATAGATCGCGGCGAACTGCGGGACGTTGGGCAACATCAGCCCGACGCGGTCACCCGGGCCGACGCCGTGCTCGCGCAGGAGGCTCGCCACCCGCCCGCTCTGCTCGGCGAGCTGCGCGTACGACATGACTGCCGGGCCAAGGCGGGTTGCCGGGTGATCACCGAACCGTTCGGCGGTCGTCGCCAGGTTCAGGCCGAGATTCGCATTCATGTGCACCGCTCCATCGATAGTCCTGCGACGCGCCGGCAGCGCAGAACGTGATGGTAGTCGTCGCCCGGGCGGTGCTCAAGGCGGCTAGGCTTTCCATCCTGGCCCAGCATCCAGAGAGGTGAGCGATGACCGAAACCGCCATGCCGTACACGCACCTCGGGGAGGCTCTCGCCACCGACTACTTCCTGATCCGCCAGCAATTCACCGCCACGGAGTGGGAGCGCTTCATTGCTGTGCGCCGGTTCGTCGACACCGAGGTGCTGCCGGTCATCAACGGGTACTGGGAGCGAGCCGAGTTTCCCCGGGCGCTCGTGCCTCGGCTCGCCGAGCTCCGCATCGTCGGGGAGGACATCGAGGGCTACGGCTGTCCGGCCATGAGCCCGATGGAGTCCGGGCTCGTCCACATGGAGCTGCACCGCGGTGACGGCAGCCTCGGCACCTTCGTCGGGGTGCAGGCCGGGCTCGCGATGAAATCGATCGCCATGCTCGGGTCACCCGATCAGAAGGTGCGCTGGCTCCCCGCGATGGCGAAGCTGGAGAAGATCGGGGCCTTCGCGCTCACCGAGCCGATGCATGGCTCTGACTCGGTGGCGTTGGAGACGAGCGCGCGTCGCGACGGCCGCAACTGGGTCCTCGACGGGGCCAAGCGCTGGATCGGCAACGGGACGATTGCCGACGTCATCGTGGTGTGGGCGCGCTCGGCCGAGGACGGTCAGGTCAAAGGGTTTCTCGTCGAGTCCGCGATGCCCGGCTACCACGCCAGCGTCATCGAGGGCAAGGGCTGTGCGCGCGCCGTGTGGCAGGCCGACATCCGGCTCGACTCGGTGCGTGTCCCTGACGAGTCGCGGCTGCCCGAGGCGAACAGCTTCAAGGACACGGCGCGCGTGCTGGTCAGCACACGTGCCGGTGTCGCCTGGGCCGCACTCGGCCACGCCGTGGCCGCATACGACACTGCGCTGACGTACAGCAAGCAGCGCAAACAGTTCGGCAAGCCGCTCTGCAGCTTTCAGATCGTCCAGGAACGGCTGGTCAAGATGCTCGCTGCGGTGACGGCAATGCAGCTCTACTGCATGCAGCTCGCGCGTCTCGCGGGAGCCGGCATGCTGACCGACACCATCGCCGGGCTGGCCAAGCTGCACAACACGCGCACAGCACGTCAGGTTATCGCCGAGGCTCGCGACATGCTCGGTGGCAATGGGATCCTGCTCGACAGCCACGTCATCCGGCACATGACCGACATCGAGGTGCTGCACACCTACGAGGGCACCGAGACGATGCAGACACTGATAGTCGGCCGCGACATCACCGGGGTTGGCGCATTCGCATAGGCGGCTACCGCTCGGCCGGCTGCGCCGCAACCACGGGCGTCGCGTTGCTGGCGCTCCGCACGCTGACGTCCCACGTGCCGGCGAGGTCCACGTAGCCGGGCCGGTTCACCTCATCGATCACGCGGAACTCGAAGGCCTGTTCGATCCAGTCATAGACCGTCGTCGTCAGCGGGTTGGCCAGCGCGACTGTGGCCCGATACGTGCCCCCG
>JAFALX010000026.1 GCA_019234035.1 Candidatus Dormiibacterota bacterium
CGTGGTCAACGACGGCAGCACGGACAGCACGTCCACGGTAGCGGCGGATGCGGGTGTGACATGCATCACGCAGTCGAACGTCGGCCGCACCCGAGCGCGCGACCGCGGCTGGCGTTCGTCACTCGGTGAGATCGTCGTGTTCCTCGACGACGACGTGGTGCCGGAGACCGACGCCATCGATCGCATGGTGCGGGGGCTCGACACGGCCGACGGGGTTGGTGCCCGGATCATGCCGATGAGCACGACCCAGCTCATCGCGCACTACATGCACGTGGACGGCATCGTGAGCCACTACGTCGACGGCGACCGCGCTCTGTGGCTCGTCACGGCGGCGGCTGCGTTCCGCCGCGACGCCCTGGAGCGCGTCGACGGATTCGATCTCGCGTTCCACCAGGCGGGTGAGGACGTCGATCTCACGCTGCGCATGGCCGCGTGCGGCAGCGTGCTGCGCGTCGACGCACAGGCCGTCGTGTACCACGAACACCGCGCGCGGCTCCGCGACCTGTGGGGCACGTGCAATCGTTACGGCCGCGCCTACAACATGCTGGCCTCGCGCCACGTGGTGCACCGCGCCGAGCGGCAGCGCGCGGCGAGGGCGCGGGCCAACCCGCGCGCGTGGCTGCGCCAGTACCAGCGCTACCGGACCGAGGCGTCCGTGCAACGGAGCCTCGCGTTCCTGGCTCTGCACGCATCGGTCGGCGTGCCGTACGCGCTGGGCCTGATGCAGAGCGCCGCACGCTCATCCAGCGTCGGTTCCCGGGGAAACGTCGAGCTCATCGGACACCGCGCGCCGGCGCTGCTCGCGGACGTGATCCCCTTGGATTGCGAGCCTCTGACCGATGGCGCGCCTGTGGCGAGCCTCTGAGGCGGAGCGCATGCAGGTGTCGTGCGTCATCGTCGCGTATCACCGGCCGGATCACATCGCACGCCTGCTGGACGGCCTGCACGACTCGCGTGTCGAGGTCATCGTCGTCAACGTCGAGGACGACGCCCGGCTGCGCGGGATCGCGTGTGATCGCGTCGTTCCCACTGCGAACAACCGAGGGTACGCGGCGGGCGTCAACACCGGTGTCGCCGCGTCCACGGGCGACGTCGTCGTGTTCATGAACGACGACGTCGAGACCTCGGTGCCGGACGTGATTCGCCTCGCCGACCGGATCACATGCGGCCACGCCGACGTCAGCATCCCGCTCGTTCTCGACCGCAACGGCAACTTCGAGCTCGGCAACCGGCTGCCGCTCGGGCTGGCGCGGCGGATGCTGCTCAACGGCGGCGCCATCCCCGAGCATCCGCTATCGGTCGACGCCGCCTGGGCGCCCATGGTCGCAGTGCGTCGCGATCTCATTCGCGCGATCCCGGTGCCCGAGGACTACTTCATGTACTGGGAGGAGTTCGACTGGTTTCATCAGCTGCGCACGAGCGGCGTGCGCATCGAGGTGAACCCATCGGCGCGCATACGCCACGAAGGCAGCCCGCAGCGACCCGAGAAGAGCCGGCTGCTCGCGCGCAACGCGGTGCGCTGCGTCCGCCGCATCCGGGGACGATGGGCGGCGCTGCGCGCCTGGCCGGTGGTCGTCATGTGGCAGCTGCAGCAGCTCGCTATGACGGCGCTTAACCGCCGCGGTCGTGCACCGCTCGCCGCCCACGCGGCCGGCTTCGTCGCGGCCCTCGCGGCGTGGGGGGAGATCTGGGCGTGACCGAGGGGATTCGCGCGCACTACGACGCGCGCCGCCCCGGCTGGCAGCTGCTCGATGTCGCCGGTCGCGTGCGCGAACGCGTGCGCTACGCACAAACGGGCGGTCGAGAGACGCGCTCGGCCGCCGCGCGCGACGTCATCGCAGCGCCGGCAGGCCTGTACAGGCCGGCAGCGGATCGACGGCCGCGAGTGCTCGTGTGCGACCGCTACGTGCCCACGCCGGATCGGGACGCGGGAAGCGCGCGCATGGCGTGGATGCTGCGGCTGCTTGCGTCCCTCTGCGCGCACGTCACGTTCGTGCCGGTCCGGCAGTTCGCGTACGCGGAGTACGCGGCCCCGCTGCGACAGGCCGGCGTCGAGGTGCTCGTGGGTCACGGCCGCTCGCTCGACCGCCTGCTCGCGGCGCGTGCCGGCGTGTACGACGTTGTCGTGCTGTCGCGCACCGAGGTGGCGAATCGCTGCGCTGCTGCGGTGCGGCGCCACCAGCCGCGGGCGCGTGTGATTTTCGACACAGTCGAGCTGGCGTCGACGCGGCTCTACCGGCAGCGCAGCATTGGCGCCGGCGGCGGCAGCGTGTCGCGCGAGCGCCGCCTCGAGGACCGCGCCATTCGGCACAGCCACGTCGTGGCGGCGGTCTCGGCCGCGGAGTGCAACGAGATTGCGCGGCGCCGATGCGGGGCACACACTGTTGTCCTCCCCCTTGTCTACTGTTGCCGCCCGACGCGACCGGCCTTCGACGAACGGCGCGACCTGCTGTTCGTCGGCAATTTCACGCACGCACCGAATGCAGACGCGGTGCGCTGGTTCGCAGCAGCCGTGCTCCCCCGCATCCGGAGGGACGCCGATCTGCGGTTGCGCGTCGCCGGGCCGGGCGCGAGCGCGAAGACGGTTGGCGCATGGGGATCGCACGTCACCTACGAGGGCTGGGTGCCGGATCTGCGGCCGCTTCTGGATGCCGCACGAGTGGCGGTGGCGCCGCTGCGCTACGGCGCCGGCGTCAAAGGCAAGGTCGGCGAGGCGCTGGCGATGGGACTGCCCTGCGTGGCCACGTCGATTGCCGCAGAGGGACTGGAGCTGGTGCACGGAACGCATCTGCTCGTGGCGGACGATGCGGCGGGATTCGCGGCGGCGGTGCTGCGCGCGTATACGGATCCGCACACGTGGGGCCGGCTGGCGAACGCCGGCGTCGACGTCGCCGCCGAGCGCTGGTCGCCGCAGGCGATGAACGCGCGGCTCACCGCGCTGCTGTCCGAGACGCTCGGCATGACGCACATGCGATCTCCGGTTGACGCATTGGCCGGATCATCACCAACTGTTCAGCTTTCGGTAACGTGAGCGGCCGAATCGAAGCGCACCGCTTTGTCAGAATGCCTGCGTCACAGGTGAATATGACGAGGTTGACTGGCGAGCCCGGCGTTCTGCGTTCTCACGAGGGAGG
>JAFALX010000030.1 GCA_019234035.1 Candidatus Dormiibacterota bacterium
CTGCACCAAGCCCGACTTCCAGGTGACAGTGACGTACGCGGGAAAGACGAGCAGCCCGCAGTGCCCGTCGTCTGCATACGACCCCGACACCGGACTCGGACGGCAGGATGAGTACGACGCCGTGATGACCCCGACGAAGGTTGGCGACTACACGTTCCACATCACCGGCACGATCCACGGCGTCCACATCGATGAGACCAGCACTTCGAGCGACAAGACGTTCGACTCGGTTGGAGACCAGAGCTCGGTCGAGTTCCCGGCTGCGGCGCCGGCACTCGGCGATGTGGCCAGCAAGGTGAACAGCGTGAGCAGCCGTGCGGACAGCGCGAACAACGCCGCCACTGGCGCGCTGATAGTCGGCATCGTGGCGATCGTCGCTGCGCTCGGCCTGGGCGGCGGCGCCCTAGCTATGACCATGCGCAAGAGGAGCTGAGCTCACGGCCATTCGCATTCGCTCGCTGACGGCGGCGGTGGCAGTCGCACTTGCGGCTGCCGTCGCCGGTGCCGTCAGCGCCTCCGCGCACGCGTTGCCACAAAGCACCACCCCGGCAGAGGGCAGCACCGTGCAACAGGCCCCGCCGAGTGTGTCAATCGTCTTCGGTCAGACGCCTGACGTCGGGTTGTCATCGCTCACGGTTGTGAACGGGTCCGGCACGAACGTCGACGCCGGCCCGACAAAGGCAGCGCCAGGCAGTCCACTCGAACTGCAGGTTCCGCTCAAGTCACACCTGACCAAGGGCGTCTACACCGTGACGTGGAAGACGGTCTCGACCGTCGACGGGCATCTCGCCACCGGTTCGTTCGCCTTCGGTGTCGGTGTGTCAGCGAGCTCGGTTCCGCACACCGCGGCCGTCGTGGGCGCCAGCCCGCCGAGTCCGCTGGCCGTCGTCGCGCGGCTCGTTCTTTTTGTCGGGCTGATCGTCGTCGTCGGTGCCGTCATCCTCGGTGCCTATGCCTTCGGACTGCCGCCGCCGTTGCTGCGCAAGGTGATCGTTGCTGCAGCGATCTTCGTGGTGCTGGGCACAGTTGGCGTGGCCGCGGCACAGGGGCTGAGCGCGGGCATCGGGCCGGCCGCGCTGTTCGGCTCATCGCTGGGGCGGACGCTGCTGACCAGAGCTGTGCCCGCCATCGTCCTGCTTATCGCCTCCCTGCTCCTGCTCCGCGCGCAGGGACGTGGTGCAGCGCTGCTCACGGTCGTCGCCGGCGGTGCGGCTCTCGCCGGCATGGCGATCGATGTGCTCAACAGCCACGCCGCCGCGGAGGGGCCGGCGGCGCTCAACACCTTCGCGCAGGTGCTGCACGTCGTCGCGGTCGGGGTGTGGATCGGCGGGCTTGTCGCTTTGTTGGTGGTGCTGCGCCGTTCGTCCGATGAGCGGCAATCGCATGCGACGCGCCGGCTTTCGACGCTGGCGGGGTACGGCATCGTCGTCGTGGCCTCGACTGGCGTCTTCCGCGCCTTCATCGAGATCCAGACGTGGCAGAACCTCGTGACGACCGCATTCGGCGTCCTCGTGCTGCTGAAGCTCGGTCTCCTCATCGTCCTTGCAGGCCTCGGAGCACTCAATCGTTACGGCAACATCCCGCGCCTCCCCCGAACACTCCGCCGGCTGCGGCGAGTCGTCACGACGGAGGCGCTGGTCGCCCTGGGCGCTCTCACGGTGGCGGCGGCGCTCGTCAATGTGGCGCCACCCGTCGACTACGGCGCGGCTGCGGCACCGGCGAACATAGTGGTCAGTGGCAGCGACTACGCTCAGACGGACAAGGTGAGCCTGACGGTCACCCCTGGCGTATCGGGTTTCAACACGTTCGACGTGCGAGTCACCGACTACAACAGCGGCTCGTCAGTCAACGCCAGCAGGGTGGTCCTGCAGTTCACCCAGCCGTTCCGCCCCGAGCTTGGGACATCGACGCTGACGCTCTCGCACCAGTCGGACGGCGCGTATTCTGCGCACGGCACCAACCTGTCGCTGGCGGGTATCTGGGAGATCGCGGCCATCATCGAAAACGGGCTGAACTCCACCGAGATTCATCTGCAGCTGACGACCATCACGCCGCCACCGGTCGTCCAGGTGCAGCGGTTCGCCGGGCCGCTGCCGACGCTGTACACGATCACCGTGACCCCGCAGATTCAGGCTCAGGTGTATCTCGACCCCAACAAGCCGGGCGCGGACCAGTGGCACTGCACATGGCTCGACCCCAACGGCAACGAGATTCCAATGGCCGACATGACCTTCGGGATGACCACGCCCGGCGGCACGCCGACGATTCTCGTCAAACGACGCCTGGATGAGATCGGCCATTTCGTCTCGGATGCAACCGTGCCGAAAGGCACCACGCGCTTCGATCTGATCGGCACGACGGTCTCCGGCCAGACCGTGTCGACGTACATCAACATCACCCCCGGGAGCTGACACCCATGCGACGCTTGATCGTCCTCATCACCGTCGCCATCGCCGTTGCCGCGTGTGGAGAAGCGGCGGGCAGCACCCCAACTACCGTCGGCGGGTATACGCCCGCCACCAGCGTTCGACCTGCTTCGCCGGTGCACGTCACGCTGGTGACGCCGACCAACGGTCAGGTGGTGCACGGATCGACGGTGCACGTCGTCGTCAGCATCACCGGCGGCACGGTGACGCCGGTCTACTCGACCCACATCTCATCGACCGTCGGCCATGTGCACCTGTACATGAACAAGCAGCTCGTGTACATGTCATACACGCTGGTGCAGGACCTTCCGGTAAACGCGGGGACGGAGTACTCAATGTACGCGGAGTGGGTCGCGTCGGATCACTTCCCTTTCGATCCTCGTGACGTCACCTCCACGATCTTCTTCACTGTGGCGCCGTCATAGATCAACGCGAGGTGATGAAGGGTGACCTATAGGCGCGCTGCGCGCTGTTGAGCGCGCAGTTCAGGCG
>JAFALX010000245.1 GCA_019234035.1 Candidatus Dormiibacterota bacterium
TGGTGATGAGGTCAGTGCCGTTGATCGACGCGATGTAGGCGTGCGGGGTGCCGCTGCTGTCAGCGTCGCTGTGCAGCAGGATCACGACGAGCGCCCCGTTGCCGAGGGTCAGGTGTGCGCCGTTGGTGTACGCGCTGCCCTCAGACCCCGCGGGAGTCCAGGACGCGTTGCTGCCGGCCTCCAGCACGGCGAGGGTTGCCACCTGGCCGTTGGCGAGAGCGAGGTCGACGAGGCTGGCGCGCGAGCTGCCGGTCGACGAGTCCTGTCCGGCCGCCGCAGCCGCCATCCAGTCGGCGATGCCGAGGCTGAGCAGCGGGTTTGCGGGAAGGGCGAGGAGATCGCCGTTGTTCGAGCCGTTGCCGCTGGCGGAGCCGGCAGCGAAGTCATGACCGAGCACCCGCAGCGCGGTCGCATTGCCGTCGGCGGTGTTCGGACCGGCGTCCGCGCTGGTGCAGCTCACGCAGGTGTCGAGCAGCGGGATCGACACGGCGTCGCCCGTCGCCGATGCGTCCGGCGCCGCGCTGGGCGTGGACGGCGAGCCACCGGTCGCACCCGGCAGTCCGGGAAGACCGGGCAGGCCCGGCACGCTGACCGGCACCGCGGTCAGCCCGAGCTGCGACGTGACCTGCTGGACGGCACCGCTGACCGCGCTGACGTTGAGGGCTGCGGGAGCTGCAGGCAGCGCGGGCACGGTGCCGGCGAATGCACTGAGCGTGAATGGCGTCGCCGCTGCGGCTGCAAGCCCCGAGGCCGCTGCGACCTTTGCCAGACCATGAATCATCTGAACCAACTCCTCCCGCACCCGCGGGTTTGATGTGTGTCTGTGGGTCCGCCGGCCCTCTTACGCACTTGAACGCTCCGGGGATGGGCTCTCTTGCGTCAAACGCACCAACACGGGCCACGCGGCGCTGGTCGCGGCGCTGGTCTACGATCGGTTCAGATGAAGGGTGATCGCGTCGAGATCGTGATCGACACCGGGGGCGCCGCACAGACCTACGAGATCGCGGCGACCAAGGCCGGCCGGCGGGTGGAGATAAGCACGGCCCGCGGGATCGTCGAGGTGAGCGAGGTGACACGCTCAGGCACGCCGGTGCGGACGAGCCGCTTCATGCAGACGCGCGTCATCGCGTTGGTCGAGCACCCCGGCGAGGGCGATGGACCCGACGGGGCGGCCGAGCGGACACGGCGCCGGGTGGAGCAGACCGAGACGCTCCTGTAGTGCCCGCGCTCGTCCACCGCGAGCGGCGGCACGTGGAGGTCAGACGACCGGCGGGAGCCCCGGGGCCGGCGTGGACAGCGGCGGCGGCTTCGGCACACCGAACTGGATGCGGCGGCCGATGTCGGCCGGCGAGATCACACCGACGAAGCGCTCGCCGTCGAAGACAAGGGTGTGGCCCTCGCTCTGACGCCCGACTCGAGTAAGCGCGTCGGTGACGAGCTCGTCCGGGCGGGCCGCGGGAACCTGGTCCACTGGAACGAACACCTCCGACAGCCGCCGCGTGGTGCGCTGCGACGGCGGCACGCGGCGCAGCGCGTTGACGGTCACGAGTCCGTCCACGCGGCCGTCCAGGCCGTTGGTGGGGTACGCCGTGCGGGCGGGGCTGGCGTAGTGCTTGAGGAAGAGGTCGACTGTGACCCACGACGGCACCGTCGCCGGGTTGATCGACATCACCTCGGCAACCCGGGCTCCGGCGAGCGACGCGCGAACCGCCTCACCGCGC
Source organism: Candidatus Dormiibacterota bacterium (assembly GCA_019234035.1). GTDB lineage: Bacteria > Chloroflexota > Dormibacteria > Aeolococcales > Aeolococcaceae > JAFALX01. The sequence continues at coordinate 1,722 of JAFALX010000245.1, forward strand.
TGCTCGTTCCTGGCCGCGCCGGCGAGAAACCAGCCGATCAGCATCAGCCACACGCCGCCGAACGACCCGGTCAGCAGGACGTCGAGCATGCCGAGGCCGACGATCAGGAAGCCGAACGCGCGGCCGATCTGCGCCGCGATGACCGTGGCCCGGGAGCGGTCGTGCCGCCGCGCCCAGAGCGCGCTGCGGAGGATGCGTCCCCCGTCGAGTGGGAAGGCCGGGATGAGATTGAAGACGAGCAGCGTTGCGTTGATCGCGGCGAGCCACTGCGCCAGCAGGACGAGCAGGTCCGGGGCGCCGGCGACGGCCATCACCTCCGAGACGGCGAAGCAGAGGACGGCCACGACGAACGTGACGAGCGGTCCGGCGGCTGCGACCAGCAGCTCCGTGCGGGCGCTCTGCCAGTCGCCACGGATGTGCGACACGCCGCCGAACACCCAGAGCGTGATGTCGTCCGCCTGGACGCCGCGGCGCCGTGCGACGATCGAGTGGGCCAGCTCGTGCGCGGTCAGCGACGCGATCAGCAGGAGCGCACCCACGGCGGCGGCGAGCCACGCGACCACAGCGGGTGTGCGCGGAAGCGCCACAGGTATGACACCGGCGCCGAGGCCCCAGGTGAGCAGCGCGGCGATCACCACGACGCTCCAGTGCGCGCGAATACGCACCCCCGCCAGGCGGGCGATGAGCACTCCCTGGTTCATGGTCCTGTGATACCCAACGACACCTTTCCAAACCGTGTGAGGTGCGGAGTTGCGGCAGGAATTACAGTCTGATCGTTGCAGCCAGACGCCTGTTGAGTCCAGGCGCGACACGCGAGATCCCGCGGAGCAGGTGAGCCTCCGGGGTCACGGGCACCACAGCGCTGTTGCGACGTATTGCCGCGACGATGCGCCGGGCCACACGATCCGCCGGGTAGCGCCGCAGCCGGTAGATTCGCGTCGCAGCGCGGCGCCGAGCATCGACGGTCGCGGGGTCACTCCCCGCGTACACCGAGCGCTGCTCGATGCCGGTGGAGATGATGCCGGGGCACACGGCGCTGACGCCGATGTGCAGCGGTGCCAGCTCGACGCGCAGGCACTCGCTGAGCATCAGCACCGCCGCCTTGGTCATCGAGTACGCGGGGAGGATCGTCGACGGTGCGAAGGCCGCCGCGGAGGCGACGTTGACGATGTGGCCACCACGACCCCGCTGCGCCAGCTGCGCGCCGAACAACCTGCAGCCGTGCACGGCGCCCCAGAGGTTGACGCCGACGATGCGCTCGAGGTCCGCGAGCGGCGTGTCGAGGAACGGGCCGGCGATGCCGATGCCCGCGTTGTTGACGATGATGTCTGGAACGCCTGGGCCGCCTTCCAGGGACTCGGCGAGCTCCTGCATGGCGCCGGCATCGGACACGTCCGTGCCGAAGACGGTGACCTCCGCGCCGGCTTCACGCGCGAGACGCTCTGTGCGCTGGACCGAGCGCGCGTCGATGTCGATCAGCACGAGATGCCGGACCCCCTCGCGTGCGAAGCGCACCGCGGTCGCGCCGCCGATGCCGCCACCGGCGCCGGTGATGAGCGCCGATGCGCCGCGCAGCGCAACAGTCATCCGCGCACGTCAGGCCGCCGCGGCAGCGACGCTGCGGGTCAGGCGATACGCCTTCACGTCGATACGCCGCGCTCGGGCAGCGAACTGGGCGGTGAACGCGGGCCACAGCGTCGTGTTGCGGCCTCTCGCGTCGTAGTACCAGCTGGCGCAGCCGCCATTGGCCCACACCGTGCGCCTCATCCGGCGCTGCACGTCGGCGTTGAACGCCGCCTGCGCCGCCGGCCTCACCTCGATCGAGGAGAGGCGCGCGCGCCGGCACAGATCCAGCGCGTCGAGCACGTGGTCGATCTGTGCCTCGATCATGAACACGAGCGATGTGTGACCGATCCCCGAGTTCGGTCCCGAGAGCACGAACAGGTTGGGATACCCGGCTACCGTCGTGGCCATGTACGCGTTGGGACTGCCATCCCAGGTCTGCGCGAGCGTGCGGCCGCCGCGGCCGGCCACCTGCGCCGCGTACGGCGGGTCGGTGACGTGAAACCCGGTCGCGGCGATGATGGTGTCGACCTCGTGCTCGCGGCCGTCACCGGTCACGAGCGACCGCTCGCGCACCTCGACGACCGGCGCGGCGACGACATCGACGTTTGCCCGCGTGAGTGAGGGATAGAAGTCGTTGGAGAGGACCATGCGCTTGCAGCCGAGGCGGTACTGCGGCGTCAGCGTGGCTCGCAGCCCGGCGTCCCGCACCTGGTGGCGCAGGTGCCGGCGCGCGACCTCCTCGAGCCCGCCGTTGAGGCGCTGATCGACCACGAGCCCGGGCACCACCGTCTCCCGGATCAGGTAGACACCGAGCCTGCGCGCGTGCAGCACGGCCGGGACGCGAAGCGACAGCCAGCGCTCGGCAGGTGTGAGCCGCCGCCCCGGATGCGGCAGCACCCACGGCGGCGAGCGCTGCAACACCAGGAGCCGCGACACCAGGGGCTGGATCCTGGGGATGAACTGGATCGCCGACGCACCGGTGCCGATGACCGCGACGCGCTCCCCGCGCAGGTCGTGGTCGTGGCGCCACGCCGCGGAATGGAAGAACGTGCCGGCGAAGATGTCCAGGCCGGGCACGGCCGGCATCCGCGGGGCGCTGAATGCGCCCATGCCCAGGACCAGGAAGTGAGCGTTGTAGGAGCCCGTGGTCGTCTCGACGTGCCACCGCGACGACGCGCCGTCCCACCGGGCCGCGGTCAGCTCCGAGCGGAAGCGGATGTGCCGCCTGACCCCGTAGCGATCGGCGCACACCCGCAGATAGCGCAGGATCTCGGCCTGGCCCGGGTACGTGCGGCTCCAGTCCGGGTTCGGAGCGAAGGAGAAGGAGTACAGGTGCGAGGGCACGTCGCAGATCAGCCCTGGGTAGGTGTTGTCACGCCACGTGCCGCCGACGTCGTCCGCGCGCTCGATGATCGTGAAATCGCGGCGCCCCTGCTGGGCCAGCCGGATGGCCGTGCCGAGCCCGGCGAAGCCGGTGCCGACGATCAGGACCTCGGTCTCGGTGGTCGCGGTACCTACCGCCAGAAGCCTACTCGTGGTAACCTTGGTGAGTCAACATGAGCAGCGTCCCGCCTGCGGCGGCCGAAGCCGAGGTGGCCCGGTACCGCCACGGGCGCGTGCCGCGTGCCGTCCGCGAGCGCCAGGTGATCGCCGCGGCCGAGACCCTCTTCTCAGAGCAGGGCTTCGTCGCGGCGTCCATGGACGAGCTCAGCCG
>JAFALX010000312.1 GCA_019234035.1 Candidatus Dormiibacterota bacterium
AGGTGATGAGCCCATGAGCCAGCAGCTTGAACTGTCCCTGCCCGTCGCTCAGGCTCGTCGTCACCACCAGCTGCTCACGCCCGGTCGTCTTGTAGTCGCCCACCACCGAGCCCACAGCCGTGCTGCTGGGAATCGGCATGGTCACCAGCGTGGTGAAGCTCGCGCCCGTCGCCTGGGTGGCCAGCGGTGTCGCCAGGTACCCGTAGCTCCCCGGGGTGAAGGGCACGGGGCCGTTCAGATAGGTCCAGCCTGCGGCTTGCCCGGCGGCCGTCACCGTCGCCGTCATGCCGTCGAGGGCGCCGACGTAGCCCGGGCTCTGCGCGTAGTTCAGGCCCACCGCGGGATGGGCCCACGTGTACGCGTCGATCTCGCGGATGCCGAAGTTCGACTCGAACGCCAGCAGCGCCGACAGCTCCGTCGAGGACAACGACCCGCCCGTCTCGTTGGGCAGCACCACGCCCTGGTAGAACGCCTCGCTCCCCGAGGAGAGAAACGCCGGCGTAATGGCCGGACGGCTGGTGGACGCCAGAGACACATCGGTGTACGGCACGCCCTCGCGTTGCAGCTCAGCCGCGATCGCGGTGACGTTGGGGCCGCCGTCGTCCACCACCAACACCCGCATGTCGATGCGGTTGGTGGGCGAGGGCGCCGCCGCGACCAGACGCGGCACCACCAACACGGCCACCGTCGCCACGATCATGAGACCCACCAGGGCCGCGCCGAGCCGGTTCGGGCTGGCGCTCGATGTTCGATGCATTCCCACGGTTGAAACCCCCTCTTTGGTTGCTGCGCTAGGCGCGTACTGACAGGCGAAGCGACGCCCCTGGTTGATGTGCTCCAACGTCAACGACCGACGACTGCTCGCTCGACGAGAGCACGCGCCATTCGTCAACCAACTCGTGCAAGCTCGCTCGCAACGGGACGCGCGCCTGCCAACCGATCTCATTGATTCGCGACGGATCGCCGACGGAGCTGCGCACATCGCCGCTCGTCGACGCCGCACCGCGACGTACCGTCGCACGGCAGCCGGTGAGCGTCGCGAGGATGTCGATCACCTCGCCGATGGCGCGCGGGATACCCGTGCACACGTTGTACACGACACCGGCGTCGCCGCGGTGAAGGATCGTCAGATAGGCGGAGGCGACGTCGCGGACATCGGTGAAGTCGCGAACGCGCTCAGTCGAGTTCACCACGACCTGCCCGCTGCCGGATGCGCGCGCGGCCCCGACCATCTGCCGGGCCAGGCTCGAGCACACCAGGTCGGACGGCTCCCCGGCCCCCACGATGTTGAACGGGCGAGCAAGGTACACAGGCACTCCCTCGGTCCGGTGGTACCGCTGCGCCAGGCAGACCTGCGCCACCTTGCTGACGCCGTACGCCGTCAGCGGCTGCAGCGCATCTCCCTCCTGCAAACGCCGTCCTTGTTGCCCGGACGTCGAGTCGCCGTACTCCGCGGCCGACCCCGGCACGAGCACCCGCACCTCTCGATCTCGCAGGAGCTCGAGGGCAGCGCTCAACACGTGGTCCGTCGCGGTGACATTCGCCGTCAGCAGATCGGGGAGCGCGGCGGGCCCGCGCAGGCCCGCGAGGTGAACGATGCGGTCCGGGGATGCCTCAATCACGGCAACCCTCACAGCCTCGCGGTCCAAAAGATCGACGGGCACGCGCGCTGTTTGGTCGTCGGGCTCCGGTCGCGCACGTCGGCGCTCGGCGCCGGCGGGGCGAACCAGCGCCACAACCTTCCAACCCTCTGCAGCAAGGGCCCGGCACACGTGCGTGCCGGTGAAACCGGACGCTCCGGTGACGAGCGCGGTGCCGGGCACGAGATCTCCGCTCATGTGGCCACGCTGTAGTGGTAGTCGGCACGGATGACCAGCTGGCGCACGCCCCACAGCGAAACCAGCAAGAACGCCGCTGCGCCGATGGCGAAGGCGACGGCGGCAAAGGTGACATCGCCGAGTGCCGCGGGATATGCGCCGGCGGCAACCGCGACCAGAATGCCGGCCAGCACGGCGCGAACTGCGAAGTACGGCCGGCCCAGGCACATGAAGTACAGGCAGTTGAACAATCCCCAACCGAGCAACCCATACGCAATCAGCGCAGCCCGAAACATGACGATGGCGTCCTGAGCTCCTCGCTCGCCGAGCCACTGTTCGAGCACTCCGTTGCTCACAAAGACCTGAAACACGACCACGGCGAGGATGCTCGCGATACCGAGCCAGAGCAGGTACATGGCCGCGTGATGCATGTAGAAACGCGCGAAGCGCCGGGCAAACCGACGGACGTCTGCCGTGGTGGTCCGCCGTTGGCTCGACTGAGCCCACGCCCAGAAGGCTCGTGCTGCGTGCTCGGCGACTCCTCCGGCCAGAAACACCGGGACCAGCGGGAGAGTCAGGCTGGTTTCGACGCTTGATATGCGAGCCGAAACATTGGCATACCCACTGTGCACGCTCGCTGCCCAGGCGAGGCCGTGTGGAATCAAGACGAGGATCATGAACAGGATGCCGTACAAGAAGTAGGGAATCGCTTCATGGATCACGTATGCGGTGGCGGGAAGCGCGAACCTGTCCTTCGTGGATACGTGGCTGAGCCCGCGGCGCAGCGCTCTCAGCATCACCACGAGCGCGGCCGTGTAACCTGCCGCGGTTGCGGCGACGAGATAGAACCCCACGGGCTGAAGCACGAGCGCCGTGCCGACCACCACCATGAGGCCCACAATCAGCCCCGCGCCGATCCAAATTGCAGCGTCCACGAGCGCCAGAGCGCTGGCCACGAGCCAGAGCGTGGCAAACAACAGCATCGACACCGAGAAGATCACCCGGTCGGTCTGGCTGGCGATGTTGAGAACAGTGGCGAGCGTCAGGGTAAGTGCGGTCAGGACGGTCACCGTGAGCGTCGCGGCAATCGCGGTCGCTCTGAGGAATACGAGCATGGCCCCGGGCATCTCGCGGCTCAGGTAGATCGCGGCGCGACGCGCACCGGCCTGTGTGAACCCATTGGTGACGAGGAGGCTGGCGGTTATGCCCAACGCCATCGCGAGGACCTGATCTTCAGACCAGTTCCCCACCAGCCGGTACGCCGCGATCGCAACCAGCAGAACGAGAATCGGGAACATTGCGAGGGGGCCCCGCACGTAGTCGGTCGCAACCCCTGCGACGGCCCTGATGAGTCGAGTGCCTCGTCCCCTGGGGAAATCCGTTGCAGGGGGCCGGCGCTCGACCCGAGCGAAGATCGTCTCCGCCAGCTCGAAGACATCCGCGGCCCCGTAGCGCTGCTGCGCGACCATGTCCGAGATGGCCATCGACTCCAGCACGGCGGCGATCTCGAGGTCTTCGAGCGGGAAGCGCACCCTTTGGGCGACCTCCACTGCGAGCGCTGCGACCGCCGGTTCGAACTCGGCGCGAGACTCGGCGACAGGTGTGCGGACTCTTTTCACGAGACGGCGGCGCAAATCGTTTTGAGCGCTGCTGATGACGCCTGTCTTCGCGCTTGCGGACCGCCTCGCTCGATGGATGCGACTCGTCTCCACCGGGTCCGACACCTCGCCGTCGTTCAGCACATTGCGAGCGCTTCGCCTGGGGACGCCGGTCAGCGCTGATGCGGGGGCACGCGCTGCCGGATCGCGACGATCCTCACCGACGCTGAGGCGGTTGTAATTGCTCTCGTACGCATCACAGCACTGCTGCAGCGTGAACTCGCTCGTCGCCTTGTCGCGAGCGTTGTCCCCGAGCTGGCGGCGCAGCGAGGGGTCCGCGATCAGCGTGAGAATCGCCGCAGCCATCTCAGTCGGGTTGCGCGGCTCGACCACGATTCCACAGCCATTCAGCGCCTCCGGCACACCGCCGACGGCGGTACCGACGACCGGCCGCCCACAGAGCATCGCCTCGACGACAGCGTAGGGGAAGCCCTCCGAGATGCTCGACAGCACCACCACGTCGGCCTCGTTGAACGCCGTCTGCGACGACTCCACGTAACCGGCGAAGATGACTGTGTCATCGAGCTCGAGCTCGCTGCGAAGGGCGAGGCACTCGCGCAGGTAGGCCTCGTCGCCGGTTGGTGCAGTGCCGTACAGACGAAACTGGACCTCGGGCCTCGTGGCCCTGACAATGGCCGCGGCACGCAGCAGCGTCATCAGGTCCTTGATTCGCGTGATGCGGCCGACCCACACGACCACGTGACCGAGATCCTCATCCGCCTCGGTTTCAGCCTCCGTATCGGTTTCTAACTCCACGTCAGGGACGACGTTCTCGGCCTCAGCCACGTCATACGCGTCTGTCATGAACGGGCCTGGATCGAGTCCGTTGTAGATCGTGTGCAGCTTCCACTCAGGGCAGCCGTTGTGAATCTCCCAGCGGCGGTTGTAATCGCTGCCCGGGCACACCAGATCGGCCATGACGTAGCTGAGCTCCGTCAGACGACGGGCGAAGCGATGACAGAAGAGCTTGAGGAAGATGGACCCGGAGCTATCGGCTTCCGCGAGGTAGCGCTCCCGGAGGTAGATCCCGTGCTCGGTCAGGACAAACGCGCAGCCTGTCTCCATCTTGGCGGCCACTGCCGGCAGCACGCTGAGACCGCCCGACGTGGCGTGCACGACATCCGCGCGCGGCAACGGTGCGCTCAGCGCAATCAGCCAGTGATAGAAGATCGTCATCGCGTTGGTGACGTCGACAAGCGTCATGTCGACCTCGCCGTATCCGCTCTGCTGAGCGGCGCGCGGCAGAAAGGCCCTGGCGTTGGCCAGAAACCACGCCCACACCGCCTCGGAGCGCATGCTCTGGTCGAAGTCAAAGCGGGCGAAGAAGCGGTACATCCCTTGGACGGCCGCCGCCATTCGCAATGGCTGGCCTTCGTCGGCCATGACGCACGCGAGAAACACTCGCAGGCTCGGCACCAATCCGTCGCGTATCGCTTGCTCGCTCGTGTTGCGCTTGCGGCTCCACATCTGCGGCAGGTGGGTGTCGGGCCGGCCTTCCAGCGCGTCGCGCACGCCCCAGAGCGGGAGCATCACGTGGTCCTGCACATTCGAGGGCAACTCGTACACGGGCGCAGCGTTCGGGCTCGCCACCAAGCTCAGGATCGAGAAGTTGAGATTTGGCAGGCTGTGAACCAGGAGGTCGCACCAGTAGCTGACGCCACCCTCGTAACAGGGGTAGGTGCCCTCGGTCACCAGGAGCACATGCGGAGCGGTGCCAACGCGCCGGCCTGACAGGCCTTCGCGGTGCGGCCGTGCCGCAGGCGCGCCGGCTACCTCAGCCACGATTGCACCCCCGCCCCCTCGCGAATCTCGCTCCTGACGGCCGGGCATGGTGCCGGCCACAACGCGACAGCGTCAACGGACACATTGCTGTAGCAGCCAACTGACACATCGCTGTAACAGTCAACGGACACATCGCTGTATGTGTCG
>JAFALX010000395.1 GCA_019234035.1 Candidatus Dormiibacterota bacterium
CAACAACCGACGGCTGCACCGCATGATCGGCGACGTGCCGCCTGCAGAGTACGAAGCGGCGTACTACGATCAGCGCCCCACCTTAGGTGTGGGTGTGGCGACTCAGTTGGGCGAGTCTCTATGAAACCCGGGGTGGATCACCCGCGCGGAAAGCCCGAGGCGATCTGTCATGAATTTTCGCACGAGCTCCGCCGCGTCACTGACAGTGGCCGGCGCCCCTTTCGCGCGGCGTAGAACGGTCACGTGCAAGGCGCCCACGGGCAGCGCGGGCAACATTTCGACCACCCCGTCAGTCGACCGGTGAGTCCATTCCTCTGGCAAGTCGGCCTCGAAGCTGCCAAACGACGTTCTCGGCATGGGCGGATTCTGCGCCGCGGCTCAGGGTGCTTTAGGAGTACTCGCCTGCGGCGCACGTCCGCGCTGAGCGGTGGCTGGCTGCGCTAGTGACGACTGCCCAGGCGCTCGACGATTGCCTCGCGACGTCGAGCCCCGAAGCCGCTTTGACCAAGAGCTCGGCAAGACCCCGTCTCCACCGGCAGGATCGTCTCCCCTTCCACATCGTTATGGTCTAAGAGCCACCGCGCCAGAAGGAGCGCGGTCCGCTTGTTGGCTTCAGCAAATGCCTGTGCGCGAGCGACTCGGAAGGCCAGCCGGGCAGCAGCGGCGACTGGATCCGATTCACCGCTGATCGCATCGATAGCACTGGCGAGTCGAGCGATGTCATCAGGTTCACGAACCATTCGTCGCTCTCACGGACGGTGGCGTTGATCGCGACAGCGAGGTCGACCGTGGGCAACCTCAATGGTCGCGGAGGTAGTCGAGCAACGCCGGTAATCCCGGAGACGCTGCTCCAACCACGCGCGGTCCTCGGCACTCAGCCTCTGGATGGCTTCCTTCGGAGGGCGGCGCGCGACCATATGCTGATCCTACCGCGGCTTCTTTTCGGCGATTCGGGGTACACCGCGCGATCCTCGCCTGGTCGCGCTCGCTGTCCCCTGCGCCCGGAGCGCCTCGCTAACGACGGCGTCTCACAGCCGGCTGCGATAACGTCCGTTGAGATGCCGGCACCCGCGCTCCGGTTTGCGAGCGTTGATGCGTTGACGGACGCGCAAGCTTTGGGCGCCGTGGCCGGGGCCGTGGTCAGCGTCAGCCGTGAGCGTCTGAGCGGCCTCGGAGCTTCGGGTTCATATCACGAGCGTCTTGCCCTCAAGCTTCGCTCGGGCGAACAGCGCCGGCTGATGCTGAAGCACATTGAGTTCGACGCGGACTTCACGGTTTACCGAACCGGTTCCATGGTCAGCCGCGAGGTGGCACTCGTCTCCGAGGCGGCCTTGAATGGTGTTTGGGAGATCTTCCGTTGTCCCTACCTGGGCTTTGCCGCCGACGATGGCCGCGCCGCACTCCTGAAGGAGGACGTGAGCGCCTACCTCCTGCCCGACGTCGACGAACCGATCGATGTGGCTGTCGAAGACCTGCTGCTCGGCGCCCTGGCGCGCCTTCATGCTCGCTACTGGGAATCCGAATTGCTCGACCTTCCATGGCTGGTGTCTCCGGCAACATTCTTTGGTCTGCTGGGCCCACAAGCGGGTGCCGATGACGAGCAGAGGGCATCACCACACTCACTCCTGAGGCTTGTGGCTCGAGGGTGGGAAACCGCGTTCGCATTCCTGCCGGATCGGATTGTCGAGATGCTGACCCGTCCACCCGATGAGCTGGCCCAAGCGTGTTCCGGCCTTCCGCGGACCCTGCTGCACGGTGACACGAAGGTCGCCAACTTCGCCTTCCTGCCTGACGGCGGCGTCGTCGCGTTTGACTGGGCTTTGATGGGATTCGGCCCGCCGACCCTCGACCTCGGTTGGTATCTGGCTGTCAACTCGGGCCGCTTGGCGCGGCCAAAAGAGGGCGTGATCGGCAGGTACCGCAACTACTTGGAAACGGCGTTGGGCGCGACATTCGACGACAGCCAATGGGCGCACCTGGTGTCAGTCGGCGTCTTGCATGGGGCGCTGATGTCGCTGTGGGAGAAGGCACTCAGCGTGGCAGCCGGGACACCCGGCGCGGTCGAGGAGTGGAGATGGTGGGAGGACCAACTATTGGGGCGTCGGGATGCCGGCGAACTAAGCCCGTAAGCGATATTGCTCCGGCCTTTGTGGTCCGGGCTCAGCTCCGTAGTTGCGTTCGGAGTTCTCGTGCGAGTCGGACCGACGCTTCGATTTCCACCCGTCGGATCGAGACGCTTTCCACGTTGATTCCGAACGGCACGTCGCGCGTTCGGCAGTAGGCCATCAGCTCGGTGGCCGTGGTCAGGGCCAGCTGATAGGAGGCCTCGAGTGTGTCGGCAGCGTGCTTGAGATCATTCTCGATCCATCGCGGCACGTCGACACCCAACCACCGCAGGAACTCCAGCGTCTTCATCGATCCGCATACCGATACAGTGAAGACGAACGGCGCCGGCGCGATACCTCGAGCCCTGCACTCGTGGTGGTAGTCCGAGATGAGGTTCTTGGCCGCGTTGCTGTCGTAGACGACCTGACTTACGAAGAAGCGACAGCCCGCGCCCTGTTTCGCGAGGAGACGCAGGTGTTCATCGTCGCGGCGGGCATGGCGCTCCGGTATGGCCACGCCGCCCAGCAACATCCCCGGGTTGACCTCTCGCCAGAGCGCCTGGGCGTCGGACAGCGACGTCCGAACCTTCGCGCCGCTTGACGGTGCTCCCACGAGCACCGTCATCAACCGCTCGGGATCCTGTCGCGACAGCCATGCCCGAAGCTCGTCGGGACCGTACTTGCTGACGGCGCGATAGACGATCACGGGTGATTGCCAGTCCCGAAAGTGGTGCGCCAGGTAGTCGGCCGGGTCCAGCGTCGGCATGAACGGAAAGGGACGCTCGAGCGGATTCCGCTCCGTTTCGTCGTCGATGTCGTACAGGATCAGCCCGTCCAGATGGAGCGGACGGAGGCGAGCAACTGTCGCGTCGGCGATCTCCTGCGCGCGTTCGCGATCGGTCGCGAGACGCGGCGGGGTGAGAGCGAAGAGCAGGAACTCGCCGCGGCCGGCGTTGATTCGGCGGATCAAATCCACCGCCGAGACGCTAGCTCACCTGCTCAGGGCCTGCTCCACACGCGCACGCACACCGGCGCTCAGCGGTCCGGCGAGCGCAGCTTCATAGCTCGCCCGTGCCGCCGCGGTATCGCCGAGCGCGCTGAGCAGCTCGCCGCGTTGCACAGCCGCGAGCGATGCGATGCGCTGGTCGCCGCAACCGACCAGGCGGTCGAGGATCTGCTGTGCGGCTGCCGACTGGTTGGCGACGATCAGCAGCTGCGCCAGCCCGAGCTCTGCGGCCGGGTACGCGCCGCCCTTGACGTGGATGGCATTCGCGTACCCGGCACGCGCAGCCGAGCGGTCACCGACCCGGCGCTCGAGGCGGGCGCGGGCCAGCCACGCCGCCGCCGCGACCGAAGTCGTTCCGTGGTCCGTTGCATACGCGAGCGCGTCGCGCGCCGCGTCCACCTCTCCCATCGACTCGCGCAGGCGTCCGAGGCGGATCGCGGCGCGCGGCCGCGGGTCGCTGCGGATGACCGTGTCCCGGCCCGGCTCGTCCTGCTCCTGCAGGCGGCTGAGCTCATCGTCGGTGACCTGCAGAACGTCTGAATACGCATCGCAGGCCTGGTCGCGATGGCCGAGTCGCTCCTGCACCTTGCCGAGCTCGTACTGAAACCAGATCCGTCCGGTGGTGTCGCCGGCAACCGCCACCTCGAGCTCCGGCAGCGCGGCCGCGGACCTGCCCTGTCTGCTGAGCACGAGGCCGAGAAGACCGTGGAGAGCTGCAGCGTCGCCGGCGCCGGCATCCAGCGCGGCGCGATACCCGGCTTCGGCGCGGTCCAGATCTCCCTGCTGCCGGCAGAGCGTCGCCAGCGTCGCCCAGCCTTCTGCGGAATTCGCAGCCGCCGCAGCGCGATCCACCGACGCGAACAGGCGTGTCGCGCCGGCGTCGTCGCCCTCGGCTCGGAGCAGCCGGATCAGGGCCGCGGCCGCCTTCCAGCGCAGCGCGCTTCGTCCGTTCCGCCACGTCCAGTCGTAGAAGCGATGCGCCCGTGCGCCATCGCCGCGTTCGGCATTCAGCTCCGCGAGTCGCCATGCCGCGGCATCGGCGACGCCAGGCCGGTTCGAGCGCCAGGCGCTGTCCAGCGCGTGCATCCCGTGGTCCGGCTGTCCCAGGTGGTCGGTGAGAACGAGGCCGAGCATCAGGTCCGCCGTGGCGCGCACCGTGGGGAGGGGATGGCGGCGCGCTCCGATCCAGCCGCGCGCCGCGTCCTGCCAGCGACCGGCGTCCATCGCCTCTTTGGCTCCGATCAGGTCGCCCTCGGCGCGACGGCCACGCTCGGTGAGTGTCACCACGCGTGCAAGGGCCCGCTCGACGCCGCGCTGCGCACGCGCCCGGCCCGTTCGCAGCGCGGCCGGCTCTGAGGGCGCCATCTCACCACGCTAGCCACGAGCGCTGTGCTGCGCTCCTCGAGACAACAATCCAGCGCACGTTCGTCACCGCCGCGTATGTGCGGACGCCATGGCGGCCGTTGGCGATGATGTGTCGATGTCCATGCTCCCGGTCGTTGTCGACGGCGGGCACCCCGGCGCCGAGAACATGCGCCTCGACACCGACCTCCTACGCCGGTGCGCGGCAGGCGACACCGCGGGCGCGATCCGCGTGTACTGGTTCGAGCCTGCGTGCCTGAGCCTCGGCCGCATGCAACCGGACCAGGACGTGGACCGCGCCGCGTGCGCCGCCGGCGGCATCGATGTCGTCAGGCGGCCGAGCGGTGGCCGCGCGGTGCTGCACGAGGATGAGGTGACCTATGCCGTGGTCTGCCGCGCCGACGACCCGTGGTTCGGCGGCGACGTGCTGACCAGCTGCGCACGGATCCACCGAGCGGTCGCCGCCGCGCTGGCGCGCCTCGGTGTGCCGACCAGCGCTCACGCCGTCACCGTCCATGACCGGCGCGCGATACGAAGAGCGGCGGCCGGGGCGGACTGCTTCGCACGTGCCTCCGTGCACGAGCTGCTCGACGCGTCCGGGCACAAGCTCGTCGGCAGCGCGCAGGCCCGGCGTGGCCGAGCACTCCTCCAGCATGGGAGCGTCCTGCTCTCGGCACCGCGCGCGAGCACGTATCTCCGCGGCAGCGATCCCGCCCGGATGGGTGCTCCCGGCGCTGACGAGGACCGAGTGACTCCCGGGCTGCGAGCGCTCG
>JAFALX010000027.1 GCA_019234035.1 Candidatus Dormiibacterota bacterium
GCGAGGACCAGATCCTCGTGCAGCTGCCGGGCATCGGCCTGCAGCAGGCCATCGACACCGTGGGCACGACGTCGAAGCTGTACTTCGCCACCCCGGTGCCGGGCGGCCCGGATCCGACGAACCCGACGTTCATCGGCGATCAGCAGAACCGCTTCGACCCGGCGCAGTTCAACGATCCGAGCGTCTACCCGCCGGGCTACCACTGGCGGATCGACAACGCCATCGACGCCAGTGACGTGACCTCGGCGCAGGTGGGGACGGATCAGACGAGCGGTCAGCCCTCGGTCGACATCAACTTCAACGGGCACGGCGCCGCGGAGTGGTCGCGCATCACCACCGCCGCATACGCTGCCTATCAGACCAACCCGAGCAACCCGCCGGCTGCCGCGCACATCGCGATCTTCCTCGACAACGAAATCATCTCCGCGCCGCAGGTCGTCAGCGGCGGGCAGAGCAACCAGACGCAGATCACCGGCAACTTCACGTCGGATTCCGCGACGCTGCTCGCCAACCAGATCTCGGCCGGTGCGCTCCCCGCGGAGATCGGGACGGTGTCATCCAACTCCGTGAGCGCGACGCTCGGCGCCAACACCGTGCAGTCGAGCATCATCGCCGGCCTCGTCGGCCTGATCATCGTCATCTTCTTCATGGTCGCGTACTACCGGTTCCCCGGTGTGCTCGCGTCGCTGGCGCTGCTCATCTACGCGGCGATCGTGCTCGCCGTCTTCAAGCTCGTTCCCGTGACGCTGTCACTGGCCGGGCTGGCGGGCTTCGTCCTGAGCGTCGGTATGGCGGTGGACGCCAACGTGCTGATCTTCGAGCGAACGCGTGACGAGCTGCGCCACGGGCGAAGTGTGCCCCTCGCCGTGGACGCCGGCTTCCGCCGGGCATTTCCTGCCATCCGTGACAGCAACCTGTCGACGCTGATCGCGTGCGCGGTCCTGTACACGTTCGGCGAGGAGCAGGTGAAGGGCTTCGCGCTCACCCTGGCCATCGGCGTCGTCGTGTCCTTCTTCACCGCGATCACGATCACCCGCTCGCTGTTCGCGCTGGTGCTGCGCTGGCGCCTGGGCCGCAATCCCACCCTGTACACGCAGATCCACGAGGAGTACGCGGAGCGTCCGCCGCGCGGCAGGTTCGACATCGTCCGCAATCGCAACTGGTACTTCGCCGGATCGCTCGCGATCATCATCCCCGGGATCCTGGCGATCCTCATCTGGGGGTTCAACCTCGGCATCGACTTCCGCGGCGGCAACCGCATCGACGTCAACCTGAAGACGCCGGCGACGCAGACCCAGGTCTCCACTGCGGTGAACTCCGTCGCCGGCGACCTGCGCCCGACCGTCCTGGCGGAGCAGAACAACCACTTCGCCATCACCACGCTGCCGGCGCCGCTGGCTCGCGTCACGCAGATCGACGACGCGCTGCAGAACAAGTTCGGCATCGTGACCAAGAACGGCCAGCCGGACGTGCAGGTGCAGCAGGTGGGGCCGACGATCGCCGCCGGCCTCGTGCAGAGCGCGATCATCCTGATCCTGGTCAGCGCCGCCCTGATCGCGGTGTATCTCGCATTCGCCTTCCGAGGGCAGCGCGCGATCTCCCCGTGGCGGTTCTCTGCCTGCACCTTCTTCAAGCTGTTGCACGACGTCTTCGTGCTGGCCGGGATCTGGGCGATCCTCGGCCACTTCTCCAACCTCGGTCAGGTGGACAGCCTCTTCGTCACGGCACTGCTGACCTCGGTAGCGTTCTCGATCCACGACACGATCGTGGTGTTCGACCGCGTGCGCGAGAATCTGCGAGTCGGTCCGCGGCTCACCTTCGACCAGGTGATCAACCTCTCGACCGTGCAGACGATGACGCGGTCGCTGAACACGTCACTCACAGTCGTGTTCGTGCTCCTCTCCCTCGTCATCTTCGGCGGCGACTCCATCCGCGGCTTCGTGCTGGCGCTCCTCATCGGCATCGCCACCGGGACGTACAGCTCGATCTTCAACGCGTCGACGCTGCTCGTCGCGTGGGAGAAGTGGCGGGCCCAGCGTCAGGCGCAGCAGGCCACCCTGCGCCGCGGCGGCCCGCGCGCGTCGGCAGCGGCACGCAGCGCGTAATCTCTACACCACACCACATCTCCCCGCCTGCCGCCGACACAAATGAACACCGAAACCGACTGGCGTATCGCCGAGTTGCTGCGCCCATCGCTGACGCACCTCGGCGTTGAGCTGGTTGACGTGCGCTGGTCGGGGCGCGGGCACGGGGCGGTGCTGCGCGTGATCATCGACCGCGCCGGCGGTGTGACGCTGGACGACTGCGAGCGCGTGTCGAACGCCGCCAGCGCGGTGCTCGACGCGGCCGACCCGATCCCGTCGGCGTACCGCCTCGAGGTGAGCTCCCCGGGGGCCGAGCGCCCGCTGCGCAGCGTGGAGGACTGGCGCAACGCGCTGGGACGGCGTGTCAACGTGCGGCTGCGGTCCGGCGACGGCGAGCGCGTGCTCGAGGGCACCCTGCTCTCGCTGTCCATCCAGCCGGCGGAGGTTGCGGGCTCGGCCGAGCTCGAGATGCGCGAGCGCCACAAGCGGCGCACCGAGACCATCTCGCTCGACGACCTCATCGCGGCGCGCATCGCGGTGGACATCTGATGCCGCGTCACTCCCAGGAAGACCCGCTGCTCGCGCTGCACGACCTCACCGAGGCGATGCCGGTGACCGAGGATCAGATCCGGAGCGCCGTGGAGCGAGCCGTCGTCGCCACCTACCGCCGTCTCACCGGCGACGACGCCGAGATTCGCGCGGTGGTCGACCTGCGCGGCGCCCGCTGGGAGCTCTTCCGGACCGAGGACGGGGTCGAGTCGCCGGCGCCCGTGGGCAACCCCGAGTTCCCGCGCCTGGCCGCCGCCGCGGTGCGTACGGCGGTGGCCGAGCTCGTCGACGAGGCCACGCGGCAGCGCGTGCTCGGCACCGCCGCGACGAAGCACGGGCAGCTGGTCGACGCCATCGTGGAGCGGCCCGCCGGGCAGGGCTGGTACGTCGACGCCGGCGGCGTGCCCGGCCTGCTGCCTCCCGAGGAGCGCATCCCCGGCGAGCAGCTGGAGCGACGCCAGCACCTGAAGGTCGTGATCCTCGAGGGGCGCAGCCGCATCCATGACGCCGTCCTTGTCGTTTCGCGGTCGCATCCACTGCTGCTGCATCGCCTGCTGGAGCAGGAGGTGCCGGAGCTGCAGAGCGGCCAGGTCGTGGTGCGGGGCATCGCACGCGACCCCGGGCGGCGCAGCAAGGTGGCCGTGGAGGCGCCGGGCGGCGACATCGACCCTCAGGGGGCGTGCATCGGCCCGCGCGGGGTGCGGCAGCGGGCGGTCACCTCGGAGCTGGGCACCGAGCAGGTGCAGATCGTCGCCTGGGCGCCCGTGCGGGAGCAGTTCGTGAAGAACGCGCTGATCCCGGCGGCGGTGGACGACGTCAACATCGACGAGGAGACCCACACCGCCCACGTGACCGTGGCGCCGAGCCAGCTCTCGCTGGCCATCGGCAGGGGTGGGGAGAATGCCCGGCTGGCGGCGAAGCTGACCGGCTGGCGCATCGACATCGCCGCACCCGCCGAGTGAGCGAGACGGCGGTACGGGTCCTGAAGCCGATCCGCATGTGCGGCGGCTGCCGAACTCGGCGACCGGCCGGCGAGCTCGTGCGGCTCGTGCTCACCGATGGCGGCTCGCGGGTTACCCTTGACACACCGCGGCGGCTGCCTGGACGCGGAGCGCATATCTGTCGAGACAGCTGGGTACGCTGTCTGGCAGACGCGCGCCGCCGTCGCGGCTTGGCGCGCGCTCTTCGCGTCGGCAATGATGTAATCGAGCAATCCCGGCTGGAGGACGCGTTCAGCCGGCTCACCGAGGAGCCCCTCCCATCGCCACCGTCAAGAAGCTGACCCTGCCGCCGGCACTGACCGTCGGCGCTCTGGCCGAACGCCTCGGCGTGGCCCCGGCCGAGCTCATCAAGTACCTGATGAGCAACGGTGTGCTGGCGGCCGTCAACCAGTCGGTCGACTTCGACACGGCGTCGCTCGCCGCCGATCACTTCGGCTACGAGGCGGAAGGCGAAGGCGCAGCGACCGCGGGTCGCCCCGGCGCGGAGGGCCCGGCGCGGCGCCGGCACGCGCTGCTCGACCTGAGCGATGAGGCTCCGGGCTCGCTCGTGTCGCGGCCGCCGATCGTCGCGGTGCTCGGTCACGTCGACCACGGCAAGACGTCGATCCTCGACCGCATCCGCCAGTCGCGCGTCGCCGCCGGCGAGGCGGGCGGCATCACCCAGAGCATCGGTGCCTATCAGGTGGATCACAACGGCCGCCTGATCACGTTCATCGACACCCCCGGCCATGAGGCGTTCACCGCCATGCGCGCCCGAGGGGCCGACGTCACCGATGTCGCCATTCTCGTCGTGGCTGCGGATGACGGCGTCAAGCCGCAGACCGAGGAGGCGATCCAGCACATCCGCAGCGCGTCGGTGCCGATTGTGGTTGCGCTCAACAAGATCGACACCGACGGCGCCAACCCCGACCGAGTGCTGCAACAGCTCGCCAATGTCGGGGTGGTCAGCGAGGCGTACGGCGGTGACACACCGGTTGTGCAGACGAGCGCCAAGACGGGAGACGGCATCGAGGATCTGCTCGAGGCGGTGATCCTGACCAGCGACGTCTACGTCGACCCCAAAGCCAACCCGAAGCGATCGGCTGTGGGGACCGTGATCGATTCGCATCTCGAGCGCGGCCGCGGGCCGATCGCCACGCTGCTGGTGCAGAACGGCACGTTGCGCGTGCAGGACCACGTCGTCGTCGGCGCGGTGTACGGCCGCGTGCGTGCGCTGATCGACGACACCGGCACGCGCGTGAAGGACGCGCCGCCGAGCATGCCCGTCGTGGTCACCGGCCTCAACGACATCGCCATGGCGGGCGAGGTCTTCCAGGTGACCGACACCGAGCGCGCCGCGCGCACGCTCGCCGAGCAGCGCGCGCTGCAGAACAAGAAGCAGATCGAGCA
>JAFALX010000074.1 GCA_019234035.1 Candidatus Dormiibacterota bacterium
AGCCGCAAGGCGGCCGCGCCGGACGTCTGTGCGAGGCGGTCCTTCGACGTGCCTCGCGAGGTGGTGAAGAGCACCGCCCCCTCCTCGCGCAGCCGCCGCGCCGCCAGGGAGCTCATCTTCCCGGCGCCGACCAGGAGCACTCCGCGCTCGCTGAGCGAGCCCGCCACCTCGCGGGCACAGTCGACGGCAACCTCGCTCAGGCTGCCGGCGCCGCGACCGATCGCGGTGTGGGTGCGAACGAGCTTGCCCACCGAGATTGCCCGGCGCAGCACGAAGTCGAGCCGGGCGTCGAGGCTGCCCGCGGCGCGCGCGAGGTCGTGTGCGTGGCGAAGCTGGCCCAGCACCTGCGCTTCGCCGACGACCATGCTCTCCAACCCCGCGGCGACGCGAAACAGGTGCAGGACGCCGTCGGAATCGCTGCGCACCGACAGGTGGCGGGCCACGCGGTGGCTGCCGTCCGGGTCGATGTGTGGCGCCAGCCGCGCCGCGACGTCGGCAGCCGCGCCGTCATCGCAGCTCAGGTAGAACTCGGTGCGGTTGCACGTCGAGAGCACGGCCGCGCCGCTGAAGCCGGCATGGCCGACGAGGTAGCGAAGCAGCCCCCTGGCGTCGTCCTCCCGGACCGACGCCGCCTCCAGCACCTCGAGCGGAGCACTCTGGAAGCTGACACCTGCGGCGACGATGCGCATCAACAGGCGCGCTGAGAGGAACACATAGGGGTAAACGCAGTATATGGTGCTTGGGATGAGGCCCGAATCGAGGCGAACAGCACAACAATGGCGGGCCTTCCACTGAGCGGCTCGATCACTCCGCCGCAGGAGCGGCGCTACGGGCGCCGGCGCGGTCCGGTTCCCACGGGCAACCAGTTCATCTCCCGGCTCGGGCCGGCAGGATCGGAGCCGTTCGCCTCGCTGCACGACCCGGACGACTCGAGCATCGCCACGCGGCCGTCGCCGGACACTCCCGTCGAACAGCTCCGCTTCGTCGCGCTCGACTGCGAGACGACCGGGCAGTCCCCGCACCATCTGGTGGAGCTCGGGGCCGTCGCCTTCACGCTCGATCGGCACCTGCTGAGCTTCGAGACGCTCGTGCACAGCAACGACCGCATCAATCCCTATGCACGCCGGATCCACGGGATCAGCCGTGAGACGCTGCATGGCGCGCCGCCGGCGGGGCGCGTGCTGGAGCGGTTTCGCCGCTTCGTGCAGGGCTCGGTGCTCGTCGAGCACAGCGCGGACGCGTTCGACACACGGCTCATCGCGAGCACCGTCGGCGCTTCGCTGGACGCTGACAACATCGACACGACGCGGCTCGCCGCGAAGGTCTGGGGCTTGCGCGACACAATCGGCCTGGAGCGGCTCTGTGAGCGGCTCGGCGTCACGCACCGGCGGCCGCACCACGCGCTGGCGGACGCGGAGGCGACCGCCGCGTGCTTCCTGGGCCTGCTCCGCGTCGGCCGCGAGGAGTTCGGCTGGAAGACGCTCGGCGACCTGCTCGCAGACGGACAGCCGCCACCGCTTCGACTCCCTGCTCAGGTCGGTGTGCGGCAGCAGCGCAACGGGCAATCGGGTGGCGCACGGCCGCGCGAGGGCCAATCGCGCACCGCCCGGCGCACTCCGCGCGCGGGCGACTCTGATACGAACTGACGTTGACACCCCGGCGGGGGCTGCATACCATCCGCTCGAACCACTCACACCCCGTTCCGCGATTGGCGGAACTTGACATCACCAAAAGGTTCGCTGAGGGGAGCCGGCTTCATGCTCAGACGTTTCGACTGGTCCGACCGCTCGGCATCGGCCGCGGTCGTGCTTGGACTGCTTGCGAGCTATCTCACGTGGTACTCGTACGTCGCCACCGGGGCACACATCGCGGTGAACGCCTTCCGCGCGTCGCTGCTCGGCGACCTGTTCTTTCTCCTGATCGCAGCTGAGGCGCTCGTCGTGCTGGCGCGACACGGTGTCGTGCCCGACCTCCTCGGTGGCAGGCTCTCGGACCGGACCACGCGAAGCGTGATTGCCGTTGCCACCGCCATCGTCGTGCTGCTCCAGCTCGTACTCGTCGCGGCCGGAGGTCGCAGTGCCGCTGCGGGCATGCTGCTCGCATTCCTCGCGCTTCTCGCGCTGGCACTCGCGGCGTGGACGCGACGGTATGATGCCGAGCCGCGACGGACGGTCAGAGAGATGCTGGGGGAGGAACTGCCGGACTGAGATAGAGCAACAGTCCGAGAAGCTCAACCGGCTGCGGCGTCTCGTCCGCGCCGGATCACGTTCATTCGCAACATCACACGTAGGAGGGTTTGCAAACCCATGGCCAATGCCTTGACGGATCCGCCGTTCGCGGCCGATCCGCCTGTCAAGCTCAACGTCAACGCCAAGATCCTGGGGCTGGTGATCGGGATCATTGCGATCATCGGGGCAATCCTTTCCCTGATCGGACTGCTCGCAGCATTCGGCGCCTGCACCATCCTCGGCCAGACGATCGGTGGTTGCGGGGTCCCGATCCTGTGGCTGCTCGGGGCAGTCATTCAGGTCGTCGCCTACATCCTGGGCGCGGTCGGCGGCTTCCGCATGTACCAGCTGAATCGCGAAGGCAAGAACAACGTCGTGTACGGGCTCGCGCTCGGCTTCCTCGGCACGATCGTCTACCTCATCGGCAACATCATCTTCTACGCCGGAATCTCGGTGATCGGCGCCGGCTACGGTGGCGCCATCGTCGGGGTGATCATCGATCTGATCATCATCTTCATCTTCTATTACCTCGTCGTCATCAGCCGGTTCCCGGGCGAGGCGCCCCTGGTGCCGTCCGCATAGGGCCTGTTGCCGAACTGGGTGAGAGTTTGTGCTGAAGCGCCTTCGCTGGGCGGGGGACCGTCACCAGGCGGGCTGCTTTCCCTGAAGGGCGGCAGGCCACGGCCGGGCAAGATGGCAGGCTGTGGCCAGGGCCTC
>JAFALX010000132.1 GCA_019234035.1 Candidatus Dormiibacterota bacterium
GAGTCGTGGCGTCCGGACCCGGGAGCGTGGCGACTGTTCCGATGCGCCAGCGGCCCAGGACATCGGCGGTCAGTGCGGCGCCAACGGGAAAGCTTGGGGTGTCGACGACTGTTGCCGGCGGCGACGCTGGTGGTTGATCGCCGGCGATGAAGGGCGGGCTGAACGAGTACACGATGGCGCCGGCATCGCACGAGCCATCAATCCAGTGCGGGGCTCCGGGAACTGAGACGGTCGGAGTGATCGCACCGGGAGCGCCATACGTGAGGGTCACGCCGATGATGTGTCCGGCGATGTTCTGCGAGGTCACGGAAAACATCGCGGGCTGCAAGCCGGGTGGCTGATTCGGCACGGCGTTGGGCGAGTCGTAACCGAACTCGCCGTCATACCCGTCGTATCCGCCTGACGCGTTGCGAGTGAAGGTGGGGTAGATCGATGTGGCCCCGGACGGTCCGAGGTACGCAAATCCGGGGGGGCATCCGGGTGGTGGCTTCGTTGTCGCAGTTGTAGGCCCTGGGTCTGCGCGCATGGGGGGAATCGTTGCCGGTGGGACGGGTTCGATCAGTTGGCCACTGACGCCTGACTGGAGCGAGCCATCCCGGGCTCCTTGTGCGACTTGAGTCGACGGAATCGGAGTGCCGACAGGCGAACCGTTGGTCTGGTTCTGACCGGCGTACGCTCTGGGCGCTGACGCGACGAGGAGTAGCGCAGCTGCTGCGGCGGCAAACAGACCTCGGATGCTCATCGCGCGCACCACTCGGGCGGGGGGCCCTTTGGGTCGTTGCAGTTTCCACCGCCATCCGAGTACCAGATGTCCCCGAGGACGAGGTCGTGCACGATCTGTCCCGGGATGAATGCGGTGCTGCTGACGAATGGCTCGTTGAGCGTCGCAAGGTGTCCGTCCGGATATTTGGCCACACCGGGGGAGCACGGGCTTGGGAATTGCGCCACGATGACGTACTTGTCATTTACGTTCAGCGTTCCTGACCCGAAGTATGCGAGACCGTCGGCTCCTATGGGAAACAGCGCCGCTGCGGCGGGGTAAAGGTTGCACGCCGGCTGGTCGATCGTCGCTCCAGCATCCAGTGCGGTTCGCTCGGCCGGGTTGAGCAGGCTCTCTGCGCTGATGTGTGCCAGGAACGGGAGCTGGCCGCTCGCTTCAGCCCATTCGAACCATCCGCTCTCGCGGTTTCCCGCGTTCACCCAGGCCTGCGCGTCCGCGTTTGACACAGCGCCGTTGGTGCGGTTGTCGACCGGAGGGCCGGGCGGCACGTGCTCCAGCGACAGTTCGTTCGACGGCGGAACCTTCGTCACCCCATAGACCGCCCACACCTGCTGGCACGCCGGCGGGACGCTCTGAAGTGCTGTCGTCTGTGTGACGGACGAGCATGCGGTGGAAGTCGCGGACGCAGACGGTTTTGGGGAGCGAGGCGTCGGGGTTGGATCGTGCGATGCGGTGCCGCACGCGGCAACCACAATGCTGCCCAACATCGCGCTGAACACCCTCCGCATGTTGGTCACCGACCTCGCATAAAACATCCGCCCGTCGCGCGGACGCACGACGTACAAACCTGGGAAGCGCTACCTGCGCCGGGGGACGACCTTCGCGCCAAGGATGCCAGAACCGGGCGGTACCGAATCGGCGCGAACAACCGTTCGGAGCCGTGGCATGCGGTGGCAGGTGAGGCGGGCTCGGGCACAATGAATCCGGATGGCTGAGGTGAATGAGCGGCCGCTGGACGCCGTGATCTTCGATCTCGGCGGCGTCATGACCGAACCGCTGTTTCGCGACCGGCACGACGTCGATCCCGCGTACCTGAATCTCGTCGCGTTCTTCCTGAGCGAGTTTCGCGACCACTATCACCTGACGACCGGTGCGCACGACCTCCACCTGCTCGAGATGGGGCGCATCTCCGACGACGAGTTCTTCGACCGGATGTGCGTGCGCTATGCGGAGGCCGGCAACGAACCGATCGACCCCCGCGTGGCGCAGAAAGTGATCTTCGGCCGCGGCATGGTGGCCTCGAGCGCCATGGCCGACGCGGTGCGCCAGGTCCGCGGCGCGGGGTACAAGACGGCGCTGCTCACGAACATCTCGCGCGCGGGCGAGCAGCTGTGGCGCGATCTCTTTCGCGCAGAGGATCTCTTCGACGTCGTCGTCGACTCGTCGCGCGTGGGGATGCGCAAGCCCGACCCGCGCATCTACGAGCTGACGTGCGAGCGGCTCGGCGTGGCGCCGGACCGGTGCCTGTTCATCGACGACCTGGAGTGCAACGTCGAGGCCGCCGCCGCGCTCGGCATGCAGGTGATCCAGTGCCTCGATCCCGTCGTTGCGGCAGACCAGGTGGTGCGTCTCGTGCTGGGACATCCCGCGGCGGAAGAGGTCGAAGCGACGTCATGACCGCCGAAGCGCAGTCGCGGACGATCGCGGACGGCGCGGCCGGCATCGAGGTTGCGGGCGTGACCGATCGCGGTACGGTGCGCGCCGAGAACCAGGACGTGTGGGCGGCGTTCGTGGCTCGCGAGGACACGCCGAATCGCATCGGCCTCGTCGTCGCAGACGGCATGGGCGGTCATGCGGGTGGCCGCGAGGCGGCCGCGGCTGCGGTCGAGGCGGCCGTCCTGCGCCTGCGTCAGGGCGGAGCGCAACCCGACCTGACCAATGACTCGATTCATGACGCGAACGCGGCCGTGGCCGGCGTGCGCAATCTCATCGGCGGCGATCCCGGAACGACTCTCGTGCTCGCGAGCGTGCAGGGCTCGCACGCGGTGATCGGCAACGTGGGTGACAGCCGCGCGTATGTGATCCGCGGCGGCCTGATCACCCAGCTGACGTTCGATCACAGCTGGGTCGGTGATGAGGTGCGCGCGGGCAGGCTGCGGCCCGAGGATGTGCGCAGCCACGCGCGGCGCAACGTGATCACCCGCGCGGTGATGGGCGTCCCGGTCATGGCGGATGTGCTGAACACGGTGCTGCAGGCCGGCGATACGCTGCTGCTGTGCACCGACGGCGTGTGGGAGCCGCTGTCCGACGAACACATCGCGGAGCTGGTCAGCGACGCCGGCCCTCTCGTGCGTGACCTCGAGCGCCTGTGCGATGCTGCGCTCGATGCCGGTGGGCGCGACAACGTGACCGCGGCTGCGGTGCGGCTGACGGCCTGATGAACACCCCGATGGCCCGCAGCTATGCGCAGCTCGCCGCAGTTGTTTTTGCCATTGTTGGCATCGGCGGATTCATCACCGGCGACGCCGGCACCGTGGTCAACGGGCAGGCGAGCGGCAACTTCGACGGCGTTGCGCTGCACTTCACGTACCTGCGCGACGTGCTCGACCTGGCGATCGCCGCGGCGCTCGGTTATGCCGGGTTCGCCGCGCGCGAACCCGTGACCGCACGCATCGTGCTCGGCGCCGGCGCGTTCCTGCTGCTGCTCGCGACCGCCGGCTTCATCGTCGGCGACACTGCATCGGGAAGCCGCAGCGTGCTGACGCTGCACTTCCCGATCGCGATCAACATCTTCGACCTGGTCGCCGGCGCGCTCGCCGTCCTGTGCGGGCTCGGCGGCGTGGAGGAGCGAAGCCCGCAAACCGCCTGACGCTGAGCTCAGGCGGGGGTGTGGACCGTGTCGGCGGCGGTGCCGTTGCTCGCGAGCACGTCATCGTCGTCGCTGCGGCGGCGCACGAGATTGACCGCGTGCATCGCGTTCTGCGCCACGGGGACGACCACCGGCGCCAGGCGCTGCACGGCGTGTCCCGTCACCTCGAGCCCGCTGCGCACGCCGTTGGCGGCGTCCTTCATCTGCTGACGCGTTCGGTCGCCAGGCTGGGGTGCCAGTGCGAGCCCGGCCACTGTGCCAATTGCCATGCCATGTATCAGTCCGCGGAAGTATCCCACTGCACTTCTCCTGTCTCCGCCACGCGAGGCGGCGTGGTGTCTCGTAGTGCAGCCACGTTACTACGCGGGTCTCACGTCAGCGAGGTTGCCGACCACGGCCCGTCGGGGACGATTCGCAGCCGTTCCACCGGGCGGCCGCCGATGAGGTGCTCTTCGATGATCTCGTCGATGTCGCCGGTCGCGAGTCGTCCGTACCAGACACCGTCGGGGTACAC
>JAFALX010000211.1 GCA_019234035.1 Candidatus Dormiibacterota bacterium
CACGATCACCATGGATCGGGAAAAGGCCGCGGCGGCTCGGAAGCTGTCTGGAGCCGCATCGACGTCTGAAGCGGTTGACATCGCGCTCGACGCGCTGATCTCCCGCGAGCAACTTCGCCGCGACATCGCAGCGTACAAGCGCATTCCGCCGACAGCCGAGGAGATCTGGCTCGCCGATCACGGTTCGCACGGCGATCTCGACGACGATGTCGATTGGGAGCTGCTGTATGCAGATGCCAAGTGACGGCGCCGGCATGTCGACTGAGGTCGTGCTCGGACCGAATGACGGCCTCCGCGTACAGTCGGTGGCGACGGTCGACAACGTGCAATCGGTGTCGCGGGATCAGTTGATCCGACGCGTCGGGCGAACCACCGTCACGTCCATGGCCGCAATCTGCCAGGCAGTCGCCATCGCCACGGGATGCGCTCCTCGATAGAACGGGCATCGCCGTTCGGGGAGTCGGCAGAATTTGCGGCGCAATGGCGGACGTCGCGCTCCTCACCCTGGTCGCGTCGCGGCTCCAGGCAGACCCGCCGGCGACTGACGCCGGCGAGCTCGTGCTTGCCGCGCTGCAGGGTGTCGACGCGCTGGCGGCGGCGCTGCGGGGCGACGCCGGCGCCGCGGTGCACGTCGTGGACCGAGGGCGCGAGCCGCTCGCACCCGCCGTCTACCTCTCGTCTCTCGAGGTCGAGGGCTTCCGCGGCATCGGCGACGCGGCGACGTTGACGATCGATCCCGGTCCGGGGCTCACGCTCGTCGTCGGCCGCAACGGATCGGGGAAGTCGTCGTTCTCGGAAGCGCTGGAGATGCTGCTGACCGGCACGAACCAGCGCTGGAAGGGGCGCACCAAGGTGTGGCAGGACGGCTGGCAGAACCTGCATCACCGGCACACCCGCGTGAAGGCGCAATTCACTGTCGACGGGCGCCGCCAGGCGCTGACGTTGTCGCGCGAGTGGCCCGACGGCGGCGCCGTCGAGGCATCGGCGCTGCGCATCGACGGCAAGGCCGCGCCGTCTCTCGGGCAGCTGGGCTGGACGCAACCGCTCGCCGCCTATCCCCCGCTGCTCTCGCACAACGAGCTGGAGCATTCGCTCGACGAGAAGCAGAGCATCCTCTACGACGCGCTTGCCGGCATCCTCGGGCTGGGCGAGCTGGTGGAGGCGCAGCACCGGCTGAAGGATGCGCGCCTCGCGATGGAGCGCGTGGCGAAGGAGGCGAAGGCGACCAGCCAGCAGCTGATCCGCGTGCTCGAGCAGACCGGCGATGAACGCGCGGTGACTGCGCTGACGGCGCTGCGGGCGCGACGCTGGGACCTCGAGACTGTGGAGCGGACCGTCGGTGCGCGTGCGGAGGGTGCGGAACACAGCACCCTGCAGCGGCTGCGAGATCTGCGCTCGCTCGAGGTGCTCGACCGCGATGCGCTCATGACCGACATCGGCGATCTGCGCGAGGCGGCGATGATGCGGGACCGCATCCGCGACACCGACGCCGCGCGCGCCGACGAAACCGCGAAGCTGCTCGAGCAGGCGCTGGCGGTGCACACGCACAGCGAGTCGCAGGACTGCCCGGTGTGCGGCACCGTCTCTGTCCTGACATACGAATGGCGCTTGAAGACGGCCGAGCGCGTCGCGCAGCTGCGCGAGGACGCCGCGTCGGTGATCAAGACGCGCCGCGCGGTGCAGGAGGCGATGACACGAGCGCGCCGTCTCATCACTGCGTTGCCGGCATCGATCGGCGCGGCCGCGGGCACCGGCGTCGATGTGGAACAGGTGACCGGTGCATGGAAGCACTGGCGTGACGCGCCGGACAGTGACGATCCGCGACAGCTCGCCTCACATCTCGAGATGTACGGCCCGCCGCTCATCGCCGCCGTGGCATCGGTGCGCGAAGCCGCAGATGCCGAGCTGCAGCGGCGCGAACGCTCCTGGCGCCCTGCCGCAGAGGCCATCGTGGATTGGCTGCCGCTCGGCAAACGGGCACGCTCGGGCGAGGCGTCGCTGGCCCGTGTCACCGCTGCCGAGAAGTGGCTGCGCGACGCGCACGACGCGCTGCGCGACGAGCGCTTCGAGCCCATTGCCGCCGCGGTGCAGGCCAACTGGAGCGAGCTGCGCCAGGACAGCAACGTGTCGCTGGGAACGCTGTCGCTCGCCGGGACCGGCAACTCGCGGCGACTGCAGCTCGACGTGCGCGTCGATGGCGAGGAGGGCTCGGCGCTCGGCGTGATGAGCCAGGGCGAGCTGAACAGCCTCGCGCTCTCGCTGTTCCTGCCGCGCGCGTCGCTGCCCGAGTCGCCGTTTCACTTCGTGGTCATCGACGACCCGGTGCAGGCGATGGATTCGTCGAAGGTGGAGGGGCTGGCGCGCGTGCTCGAGCGCGCCGCACGCGACCGTCAGGTCATCGTGCTGACCCACGACACGCGGCTTGCTGATGCGGTGGACTATCTCGGCGTCCGCGCCACGCGCGTCGAGGTCGTACGCGGCGAGAACTCAGAGGTGGCGCTGCGCCGCGTGCACGACGCGGTGGGCCGCTACCTCGACGATGCGCGGGCGGTCGCGAACAGCACGGGACTACCGCCGGAAGCGGCGCGCGTCATCCCCGGGTTCTGCCGGCAGGCGCTCGAAGCCGCGTGTGCGCTGGCGGTGACGCGGCGCATGTTGTACGACGGCAAGCGATACGACGACGTGCAAACGGAGCTCGCGAGGCCGACCACGCTGAAGATGTGGCTCGCGCTTGCACTGTTGAAGGATGCGGACCGCGGAGGTGACGTATCCGACTACCTGCGGCGCATGCATCCATGGGCCGTCGACATCGTCGAGGATTGCAATCGCGGCGTCCATGGCGCGCGGTTGCTGCGCGACATGAAGGGATTCGTACGCGGCGTCGAGAAGCTCGCGCGCGAGATCGCCCCGGCGAGCGATGGCTGAACCCGACGCGCACGCGTTGGTGTCCATTGCGCGTGACCTGATGCGCTTGGAGAGCGCGGGCAGCGCCGGATTGGGGCCGCGCGCGGCGGCGATGCTCGGCCGCCAAGCGCTCGAGCTGGCGCTGGACGCTGTGTGGGAGCGGACTGCGCCGGGGATGGGGCGAATGACAGCGCGATGCCAGCGCCTCTGCCTGGGCACACTGATCAACGACCCTGTACTCGGCAGGCGCGTCGAGTGGGCCTGGCATCTTCTGTCCGACGCGTGCCACCACGGCGTGTACGATCTGGCGCCCGCCGTGCCCGACCTCCTCGCTGCGTTGGAGTCGGTTTGGGCGCTCGCCGACTCTGCGGAGCGGCTACGTGGCCTGGCTTCCTATCGCTCGTGAGACTTCGCGCGCACTCGCTCGCCTCGGAGGGAGCGAGCCCGATCTCGAGGACATCCCGCGCCGCTGAAGGGCGATGCAAGCCGGCCCTCACATCGCAGGAGTGGCTGTCGCGCTTGTGACAGTGGCGCGCGCAGGTGCGCTCTGATGCGCGCGGAGCCGTCGAAGCGCGGCAATGTGGAGCAGGATCGACAGCGGCACCGCGAAGGTGGGGATCAACACATAGGGCATCCGCGTGATGAGGGCATTCGGGCTGCTCAAGGACAGCAGTTCGAAGTGCGACGGCGACGAAAGGAAGCCGAGTGCGACCGCGACGACGAGGTCGGTGATGCCGAGGAGATTCCACGCGATCGCGACGCGCCGCGCGCGCGCGGCCGCTTCGTCGCCGGCGACATCGTTGGCTGGGCGGTACCGG
>JAFALX010000243.1 GCA_019234035.1 Candidatus Dormiibacterota bacterium
GTGCGGCACGCGCGAGCTGCGCGGTGAGCTGCTTCACGCTCTCGCTGTCGGCGGTGAGCGCCTTCTGCGCCTCGTCCACCCGCTGCTGGATCTTCTGGGCTTCGGGGGAGAGCGAGGGCGGGTGGGTCTCCAGGTAGTGCAGCGCCGCCGCAAAGGCCACGTCGAGCTCGTGATCCGCGGCCTGAACCGCGGCCTGCGCGAGTGTCTGCTCCTCGGGCGTGCCCGCGTAGCGCGCCAGCCGCTGCGCGACGAGCAGCGTGTGCTCGTCGATGACGGGCATCTCGTCGTCGGCCGCGACCACGGCGGCGGCGTGGCCGCGCTGGACGGGTGCGCGGGAGCTCTGCTCGGTGGCCCACAGTCCGTAGATGACTGCGGCGAGCGCCGCGACCAGCAGCGCCGCGGCGATCTTCTGCATGGGACGCATGTCGCTATGATGCCACGCGGAACCCTGCATCCAGTGGCGCGGTTAGTTGTTCGCCACGGCGAAGTAGGGAGTCGCGCCGCTCGCCGGGTTCTCGAATCCGACGAAGATGTTGCGTCCCCAGAAATAGGGCAGGCCGAGGTCGACCGAGTTGGGATCGGGGTTCGGCCCGCCGAGGTCGTTGAACCCGGTGTTGGACGTATTGAAGAGCGTGTCGGCGTCCGCCACCGTGAACGAGGTCACGAGCGTCGTGGCGGAAGACGCGCTCGAGAACGTCCCGTTCTCCGTCGGCGTCGCGCCCCCCGTACAGTAGAACGCCTGGTTGGGCGAGGGGCAGGCGCTGAGGGAGGCGTCGGTGAAGAAGTTGGCGTTCGAGCCGCTGTCGATGTAGCTGTTGCTGTAGACCGTGTTGTGCAGCGTCGCGGACAGCGCGCCGGTCTGATCGAGGAACAGCTGGATCGCGGTCCCGAGCGTATTGTTGCTCTCGGTGCCGATGCCGAACACCAGCGACCCGGCGGCGGTGGGGGGCGATGCCCCGTCCGGGGCGATCGCCGGCAGCTCGACGATCACCCCGTTGTTGTCCTTCGCGAAGAGGCTCACGGGGTTCTGCACCTGCTGCGCGACCGTCGCGCCGTAAGCCGTGCAGGTGTGCGGGCTGGTGGTCGAGCAGGTGTAGTAGAGGGCCGAACCGCCCGCCGCGCCGGTGGGGCACGGTCCGGTGCTGACGCAATCGTTGACGAACGGGGCGACCCCGATGATGCCGTTGGCACCGAATGCCGGCACGGTGTTCTCTTCGACGAGAGGGGCGGGGGGGTTGCAGAGGCCATTCGGCGGCGTGGTCCCGCCGGTGGCGGTCGCGCCGATCAG
The DNA here is from genome assembly GCA_019234035.1 of Candidatus Dormiibacterota bacterium. Lineage (GTDB taxonomy): Bacteria > Chloroflexota > Dormibacteria > Aeolococcales > Aeolococcaceae > JAFALX01. Next base: position 1,289 of record JAFALX010000243.1, read on the forward strand.
CTGCACGTTGAGCGGTTGCGGGCTGGCCGCGGTCGTCTCCCCCGACACCGGCAGCACGACGTCCGCGACGTTCACGGAGCCCCAGCTCCAGCCGTCGGCGAACTGCAGGCACTCGGCGACGTTCTCACCGCCACTGGTGACTGCGGCGAGCGGCAGGGTGAGCGGTGCATTGTTGACGTCGCGCGCGTCCGCGAGGATGCGCATGCCGACGGAGCCGGTGTCGACCTCGACGTGATCGAAGGTCTGACAGTCGGCGGGATTTCCGTGTACGCAGACCTTCACCGTGATGTATGCGATGTTGGTCGCGCCGGGCGCCGGCAGCTCAGGCGGGCCGGCATCCACCACGGCGGGCTCCACATTCGGCGGGCCCGGCTGGGCGATCGGCTGGGACCCGCCGCCGCCCCCGCCTCCACCACCCCCTCCGCCGCCGGCGATGCCGGAGTCACCGCCGCCGCCGCACGACCCGAGCAGCAGCAGGCAGACGAGCAGGGGGAGGAGATTTCGCACGCTCGTGCTTCGCATCGGCCCGCTAACCGATGTCGCGCGCGGTGACTTCCGGCGGCAGGAGCGCCGGCGCCCAGGCGCGCCCGAAAAAGCCGCGAGCATGCCCGCTCGACTGCACGACGACGTCGGGCGTGCGCACCTCGAGGTGGTGATGGTTGTAATGAGGCGGGCCCCCGGAGCGATCGAGCTGCGCGGAGTAGCTCCCGAGCAGCTGTCTGAGGTCGGGTATGCCGGGGCCGCGCCAGGTGACCGCGAACACCTGCCCGGCCGCGGAGAGGTACTCGCGCACCACCGTGCCGGCGGGGGTCTGGATCTCATGGACGTGGTAACTCGAGACGCTGGTGACGTGCACGGCGCCCTTGAGATGGACACGGTCCGCCTCGATGGACGCCGCGTCGGCGCCCCGGGCGGCGAACG
>JAFALX010000178.1 GCA_019234035.1 Candidatus Dormiibacterota bacterium
AGTTCCTGCTCACGGAAGCCGAGCTTCCGGACCGCTGGTACAACATCCTGGCGGACCTTCCGGAGCCGTTGGGCGCGTTCCTCAGCGCGCAGACGCTCCAGCCACTGACGCCGCCTGACCTGACGCCGCTGTTCCCGATGGCGATCATCGGGCAGGAGGTGTCCGCCGAGCGCTGGATCGAGATTCCGGATCGCGTGCGAGACGTGTACAAGCTCTGGCGGCCGACGCCGCTCTACCGGGCCGAACGCCTGGAGAAGGCGCTCGAGACACCGGCGCGCATCTACTACAAGTACGAGGGAGTGTCGCCGGCAGGCTCGCACAAGCCGAACACCGCCGTGGCGCAGGCGTACTACAACGCCGAGGAAGGCATCAAGCGTCTGACCACCGAGACCGGCGCCGGCCAGTGGGGCTCGGCCCTCGCATTCGCGGGCAGTCTCTTCGGGCTCGAGGTCATGGTCTACATGGTCAGCGTCTCGTATCAGCAGAAGCCGTACCGGCGCGCGCTGATGGAGACATGGGGCGCGACCGTCGTGCCGTCGCCCACCGACCGGACAGAGTTCGGGCGCTCAGTCCTCGCCGGCGATCCGGAATCGCCGGGAAGTCTCGGCATCGCCATCTCGGAGGCGGTCGAGGACGCCGTGCAGCGCGATGACACGCACTACTCGCTCGGCTCGGTGGTGAACCACGTGCTGCTGCACCAGACGGTCATCGGCCAGGAGGCGCAGCGGCAGATGGAGATGGCGGATGCGTATCCCGACGTCGTCATCGGCTGCGTCGGCGGCGGCTCGAACTACGCAGGGCTGGCGTATCCGTTCCTCGCGGACCGGTTGAGCGGCAAGACGAAGACGCGCTTCATCGCGGCCGAACCGGTCGCATGCCCGACGCTCACGCGCGGCATCTACGCGTACGACTACGGCGACACGGCCGGCATGGGACCGGTCGTGCCGATGTACACGCTGGGCCACAACTTCATCCCCGAGCGCATTCACGCGGGCGGGCTGCGCTACCACGGCGACGCACCGTCGCTCTGCCTGCTTGCCAAGGCGGGGTTCATCGAGGCCCGCGCCTACAAGCAGAACGAGTGCTTCGCCGAGGCGGTGCGCTTTGCGCGCACGGAGGGCATCCTGCCGGCGCCGGAGCCGTCGCATGCGTTGCGCGCGGTTGCCGAGGAGGCCGCGGCCGCACGGGAGGCGGGCGATTCGCGCGTGATCCTGTTCAACCTCTCGGGCCACGGCCACTTCGACCTGGCCGCGTACGACGCGTACTTCGCGGGCACATTGCAGGATGTCGAGCTGCCGCAGGAAAACTTGGACTCGGCACTCGCGGAGCTGCCCAAGGTCCCGGTGGGCTCCGCCTGACCTCAGCCTGACGAGAGCTCGCGAAACAGCTCGCGCGCCACGATTTCGCGCTGCACCTCTGACGCGCCCTCGTAGATGCGCGTGCCGCGCACCTCGCGATACAGATGCTCGAGCATGTGACCGCGTTGCAATCCGCGCGCGCCGTGCACCTGGATCGCGACATCCACCGCCTCGGTCGCGGTCTCGGTTGCGAAGAGCTTTGCCATCGCAGCGGTTTTGGTCGCGCCCGGTTGGTGTGCATCGATCGCCACCGCCGCCGCATGAACGAGCAGGCGCGCCGCCTGCAGGCGCGTGGCGACGTCTGCGAGCTGATGTGTGATGCCCTGAAACTCCTTGAGCGAGCGTCCGAACGCGGTGCGGTTTGCCGCATGGCGCACCGCGGAGTCGAGAGCCGCCTGCGCCATGCCGACCGCGAAACCACCAACGCTGGGGCGGAACAGATCGAGGGTGCGCATGGCAAGCGCAAACCCACCGTCGAGCTCGCCGACCATCTGGTGCGGCGACACGTGCACGCCGTCGAACGTGAGGTCGCCGATCGGATGATCCGAGACCAGTGCTGTGGACTCGCCTGAGAGCCCGGCGCTGTCGGCGGGGACGGCGAAGCACGTGATGCCGCCTCGGCCGGCGCCCTGCGTGGTCCGCGCGAACACCGTGTAGATGTCGGCCTCCGGCGCGTTGGAGATGAACGCCTTCTCGCCATCCAGGCGGTAGCCGTCGCCGTCGGGTGTGGCGGCGAGCGCGAGGGCCGCGACGTCGGAGCCGCCCGACGGCTCTGTCAGCGCGAAGCCCGCGACCGCGCTGCCGACAGCGAGACGCGGCATCCAGAGGCTGCTGAACTCTTGCCTCCCCGCCACCAAGAGCG
>JAFALX010000194.1 GCA_019234035.1 Candidatus Dormiibacterota bacterium
GCCGAAGGGCAGCTGGATCTCGGCCCCGCTCGTGGGCGCGTTGACGTACACGATCCCCGACTCCAGCTCGTCGATGGCGCGAAATGCCCGCCGCAAATCGTTGGTGTACACGCTGAGGCTCAGACCGTACCGCGTCGAGTTGGCCACGTCGAGCGCCTCATCCAGCGAATCCACGGCGAGCACCGCGGTGGTCGGACCGAAGATCTCCTCCTGGGCGATGCGCATCGCGGGGCGGACATCGGTGAACACCGTCGGCGTGTAGAACCAGCCCTCGGCAAGCGCGCCGTCGCGGGCGATCTCGCCGCCGATGGCGCGGTGCGCACCCTCGGCAACGCCGATCCGCGTGTACTCATGCACGCGGCCGAGCTGCGCTTCGTTGATGACAGGGCCGACGTCAACGCCGTTCTCGAGCCCGTCGCCGAGCCGCAGCGCCGCGGTCCGGCTGAGCAGCCGCTCCGTGAAGCTGCCGAGCACCGGACGCTCGACGATCAGCCGCGAGGTCGCCGTGCAGCGCTGTCCGGCGGTGCCGAACGCGCCCCAGAGCGCGCCGTCGACCGCGAGCTCCAGGTCGGAGTCCGCGAGCACGACGATGGCGTTCTTGCCCCCCAGCTCGAGCGAGCACTTCTTGAGCAGCCGCCCGCATGCCTCGGCGACAACGCGTCCCGTCTCGACGCCGCCGGTGAAGAAGATCGCCTTGACATCGGGGTGCTTGACCAGCGCGTCGCCCGCCTCCTCCCCGTACCCGAACACAACGTTGAGCACGCCGGCGGGGAGCCCCGCCGCTTCGAGCAGCTCGGCGAAGCGCAGCGCGCACATCGGCGAGTCCTCTGCCGGCTTGAGGACGACGGTGTTTCCCGCCATCAACGCGGGGAACACCTTCCACGAGGGAATGGCGATCGGGAAGTTCCACGGGGTGATGCAGCCCACGACCCCGAACGGCTGCCGCATCGTCATCGCCCACTTGTGGCGCAGCTCGCTCGGCACGGTCTCGCCGAAGGCGCGCCGTCCCTCGCCGGCGATGAAGACGCCCATGTCGATCGCTTCCTGGACGTCGCCGCCCGCCTCGACGAGCACCTTGCCCATCTCGCGCGTCATCAGCCGCGCCAGCTCCTCCTTGTGGCCGGCCAGCAACTCGGCGGCCCGCAGGATGATCTCGCCGCGTGCGGGCCACGGCGTGCCACGCCACTCACGCAGCGCGGCCTGCGCGGCAGCGACCGCGTCGTCGACGTCGGCCGCCTCGCTGCGCGGAAACACCCCGACCACGTCCTGTGCATGCGCGGGGTTGCGCGACTCGAACGTGCGCCCGCTGCGTGCCGGGGATTGCACGCCGCCGATGAGATTGCCCGCCTCGACCACCGTCGTGCCGGTGGTCATCGCTGCGTCTGTGCGCGGATCGATGCCTCGAGCGCGTCCACTCCCGCGGCGAGCTCATCCTCGGTGACCGTGAGCGGCGGGATGAGCCTGATCACGTTGTCGTCGGTGCCGCACGTGAGCAGAAGCACCCCGCGGTGCAGCGCATCCGCGGTGATGCGCGCCACGAGATCAGCTGCGGGCCTGCCGTCGCGCGTGAACTCGAGGCCGATCATGAGGCCCAGCACGCGCACGTCTCCGAGCTCCGCCACGTCGCGCTGCAGTGCGCGCATGCGGTCCATCACCGCTGCGCCGAGCCGCGCGGCTCGTGCGCAGAGGCCGTCGCGGCTCAGGGTCTCGATCACCGCGATCGCCGCGGCGCAGGCCACCGCGTTGCCGCCGTACGTGGTGCCGTGGTCACCGGGGCTCCACGCGCGCATCACCTCGTCGCGCGCGACGGTCGCGCCGATGGGCATCCCGTTGCCCAGTCCCTTGGCGAGGGTCACGATGTCGGGGGTCACCCCGAAGTGTTCGAACGCGAACGTGCGGCCGGTGCGCCCGAAGCCGCTCTGCACCTCGTCGGCGATCAGCAGCATGCCGTGCTCGTCGCACAGGTTGCGCAGCATCGGCAGGAACGATGGCGGCGGCACCACGTAGCCGCCCTCGCCGAGCACGGGCTCGACGACGATGGCCGCCACGTTCTGAGGCGGCGCGCTCGTCGCGAGCATCAGGCGCAGCTCGTCGCCCTCGGCGATCGAGCAGCGCTCGCCCGGCCCGTGCGAGCAGTAGCGGTAGCAGTACGGATAGCGCGCGTGGTGGACGCCGGCCAGCAGCGGCCCTGCCGCTGCGCGATAGCGCGCCTTGCTCGCCGTCAGCGACAGCGCGCCGTAGGTGCGCCCGTGAAACGCGCCAGCGAAGGCGATGAGGTCGGTGCGGCCCGTCGCCGCGCGCGCCAGCTTGATCGCGCCCTCGACGGCCTCGGCGCCACTGTTGTTGAAGAACACGCGATTGAGGCCCTCGGGCATCACCGACACGAGCACCTCGGCCGCCTCGATCATCTTCGGGTTGTACGTCGTCACCGACGTGTGCCAGAGCTTGTCGACCTGCGCGTGCACCGCGCGGGTCACCTCGGGATTGAGGTGACCGAGGTTGGTGACGCCGATGCCACAGCCGAAGTCGAGCACGTCGCGGCCGTCGACCGTGTACAGGTGCGTCCCCTCCGCATGGTCGACGACGAGGTCCGTGTAGCGGTGGTAGGCAGGCGAGAGCAGCTCCGCTTCGCGCTCGCGCCAGACGGCGGCGCTCACCCGCGCCGTCGAGCTCACGGTTTGGTCGAGCCTGCGGTGACGGAGACGGGAGCCGGGGCCGCGGTCGCCGGCTGCCCGATGCGGCCGAGGCTGAGGAATCCGGCGAACATCAGCGCGATGCCCACGGCCTCGTAGCCGCCGAGCACGTCGAGCGACCCGACGCCGAGCGTCTTGGCGCTCGTGAATCCGTACGCGATGACAAGGGCACCCGCAGTGAGCAGCACGTTGCACACCACGCGGTCGATGCCGGCGCGATCACGAAAGTAGCGGTACGCCGACCATGCCGACCCGCCGATGAGCACCAGCGAGCCGAGGATGTTGAGAAACACGACGCCGATATAAAGCGGGCTTCCCTGGGGGAAGGTGGGGTGCGCGCTGCTCCCACCGAGCACGCCTGACGGCGTGGCGAGCGCCGCCTGGTCCACCGGGATGACCGCCGCGTCCACGGCGAGGATCACCGTGATCACCACCAGGACGCCGGCGCAGATCCACGCGACCCGCCGCGGGGCGAGGAGGAAGACGGTCCCCAGCGCGAGGTAGACGACGCCGAGAACCCCGCCCAGGAGGTAGAACCCGCGAAACGTCACCTGCCCGAACCCCTGTGCCTCGCCCGCCGCCTGGAACCCGGCTGCGGCGCTGAAGATGAGGAGTCCGAGCGCCCAGACGGCGAAGGCCGGCCTGCGGCTGCGGACGAACCGCGATGCGACCACCGCGGCGAAAACGAACGCGAGCCCGCTGGCAAGGGCGGCGAGAAGCATCCCCCACGTCTATCACATTCACGAACGGCGCCACCGGTGGCTCTGGTGGAAATCACCCGATGGTTGATTGACAACCCTGTCGATCGCCGTGTACACCGAGGCCGCCTCTACCGTTTCTTTCCCCGACCACAAAGGGAGTTGGCATGCAAAAACGAACTGTGGGCCTCCTGTCCGTCTCAGGGGCCATCCTCGTCGCGGCCGTTTCGGCCTGCGGCACGAGCAGCAGCTCATCACCCTCGGCCTCGTCGGGTGGCGGAGGCCTCGCCTCCTGCAAGGGCACCATCTCGGTCGCGACCGACCTGCCGCTGACCGGCGGCGACGCGACAGACGGTCCGTTCCCGCAGCGCGGTGCGCAGCTGGCAGTCGAACAGGCGAACTCCAACCACACCCTCGGCGGCTGCACGCTTAACTACACCAGCAAGGACGACTCCTCGGTCGCGCAGAACGGGCATGACCCTGCGCAGGGCGCGCAGAACATGACCGCGCTGGCGCAGGACCCGTCGGTGGTCGGCGTGGTGGGACCGTTCAACTCGTCGGTCGCGTTGACCGAGATCCCGGTCGCCTCCCAGAACCACCTGGCGATGATCAGCCCGGCGAACACCAACCCCTGCCTCACGGTGGCACTCGCCGTCTGCAGCGACCCGACGGTCAACATCCCGACCAACTCGCTGTACAAGGGGCCGCACACCTACTTCCGTGTCATCGCGACGGACAACGACCAGAGCCAGATCCTCGCCTACATCGCGACGAAGGTTGTGAACGCGACCAAGGCCTACGTCATCGATGACCAGCAGGCGTACGGCCACGGCCTCGCGGTCCTCTTCGCCAAGTACTACCAGGCCGATGGCGGCACCGTGGTCGGTAACGCGAGCCTGCCGAGCAACACCAAGACCTTTGCCACCCAGATGAGCGATGCCCAGAGCAAGGGCGCGCAGCTCATCTTCTTCGGCGGCACGTCGGGTGACGGCTGCGGCCTGGTCCGGCGCGACATGGGTGCGGCCGGGCTCAACCTCCCGATCCTCGGCGGCGACGGCTGCCAGGACGAGAAGTTCATCACCGACGCCAACTCGGGGTCCAAGACCACCCAGGCAGAGGGCTCACAGGCGACCAGCGCCCCTGACGTGACCAAGCTTTCGAGCTCGACTGCGTTCTACGCCGCGTACGCGCAGCGCTTCGCCAGCGATCCGAAGCCGTACAACGACGCCAAGAACGAGCCCTACAGCCCGTACGGCTACGACGCCATGAACATCCTGATCCAGGCGATCAAGACAGCCCTCACGTCCAACGGTGGCCAGCCGCCGTCCGACTCGACGAAGTTCCGTGATGCCGTTGTGTCTGCTCTGCGGAACACCGCATGGGACGGAGCGCTGGGACACACGACCTTCGACAGCAACGGCGACACCACCAACACCGGTTTCACGCTGTACAAGGTCGCTTCTGGCGCATGGACGGGTGTGAACACATATGCCGTCGACACGAGCGGCAAGGTCTCGGTGAAGAGCTAGTAGAGACTCACAACGACGTGTAGCATGCAAGGGAGAGCGCCGCGCGCTCTCCCTTGTTGGCATCACGGAGTGGGGACGTGAACAACGAGACAGAACCGGCTGCCGAGCCCGCGCCGCGCGCAGTCGGAGCTCAGGTGGCCACGCCCTACCGGCTGGTGTCGGAAGAAGGCCTCGCGCCGCGCGCGCCAACCGGCGGCGGCGCGGCGGCGCGACGAGTGCTCCCGGCCTTCCGCGCGGCATACGGGTTCACGTCGCAGTACTTCCCGGCGATCCTGCTCGTCGCCATCGCGCTGACGATCCTCGGCGTCTACCACAGCGGCGGGCTGACGCTGATGGGACAGCAGGTCAGAAATGCGCTCGTCCTGGGCGCGATCTATGCGCTGATCGCGATCGGGTACACGATGGTGTACGGCATCATCGAGCTGATCAACTTCGCCCACGGTGACGTGTTCGCGCTGTCGGGGTTCTACGCGATCGTGATCGCTGAGGCACTTGGGCTCGACAAGCTGGCCACGTCAGGGCTCGGCGGCCTGCTGGTTGCGCTGATCGTGCTGTTCACGCTCTCGATGATCGCAGCCGGGCTCACCGGCATGCTCATCGAGCGGGTTGCGTACAGGAGGCTGCGTGACGCGCCCCGCGTTGCGCCGCTCATCACCGCGATCGGTGTGTCCTTCCTCATCGAGGGATTCCTGCTCGTCTTCTTCGGGCCTGACAACGTCGCCACGAACAAGGCCAACTGGATCACCGGCAACGCATTCTCCGCGGGAGGCGTCGCGGTCGGTTTCAAGGACATCTTCGTGGTGGGCATCGCGCTGGTCCTGATGTTCGCCCTCGGTGCATTCGTCCGCGGGACCAAGCTGGGCAAGGCGATGCGCTCCACGGCGCAGGATCGCGCGGCCGCGTTGCTCTGCGGCATCAACATCAACCGCACAATCGCGCTCACCTTCTTCATCGGCTCCGCCCTCGCCGCCGCGGGCGCGATCGTGTACAGCATCAACTACGGGGACGTGCAGTGGAACCTCGGGTTCCGGCTGGGCATCATCGCGTTCACGGCGGCGGTGCTCGGCGGTATCGGCAACATCGTCGGCGCCGGGATTGGCGGTTTTCTGATCGGCATCATCTACGTCTTCGGGGGATCGCTCGCCGGCGGCGAGTGGGCAGAGTCGCTGATCTTCGCGGTGCTCGTGTTGATCCTCACGTTCCGCCCGGTCGGCCTCTTCGGGATCGACGTGGGCACGCGCGCATGACCGACCTCGCGGTCCGCTCACCGGTTGCGCTGCTGCGCCGCGTGACGCAGCCGGCCCGCTCGATGGGCCGTCGCGTCGAAGGGCGCAGCGTGTACCTCATCCTGACTCTGACGGCGGCGGGGCTCGTGCTGCTGGGGTGGTTCCTGCCGTGGTTTGTCGGCCCCTTCACTGCAGGCACAGGGTTCAGCCCGCAGGACGTCGTGAGCTCCGCACCCACCGGGTTCGCCACCGTGCTCGTGTATGTGATGGGCGCGTCGGCGCTGATCGTGGTGCTCTCGCCGCTCGCCGAGCTCGTGGCGCGACTTCGAAAGATGACGCTCGGCGTTCGCGTCGACCAGGTGCGAGCGATCGCGGGCGCCGCCGGGCTTGTGGCGGCCGTGCTCGTCTACGTCCTCGTCGGGGTGATCCGCGAGGAGCCGGCGTTCGGCGTGCTGAGCAGCACAACGATCACCAATTCGGCAGTGTGGCTGACGATGTACGGCTTCGGTGTGGCGCTGTTTGCGTATGGGGCGAAAGGGCTGGTGCTGACACGTCCCAACCTTGCATTCGCGATCGCCGCACTCCCCTTCGGGGCTCTGCTGCCGCTGATGTTCCACCAGGCGCCCGACTTCCTGCTGTGGGCGGCGTCCTCGCTCGCGATCTATACATTGCTGGCTCTCGGGCTGAACGTCGTCGTCGGGTTTGCGGGGCTGCTCGATCTCGGCTACGCCGCCTTCTTCGCCATCGGCGCCTACGCGTGTGCGTCGCTCTCGTCGCCCATTCACGGCATCCACCTGCCGCTGTGGGTCCTGATCTTCCTCGGCGCTGCAATCGCGGCCATCTTCGGCGCGCTGCTCGGCGCCCCGACTCTGCGGCTGCGCGGTGACTACCTCGCCATCGTCACCCTCGGGTTCGGCGAGATCATCCCCGACCTCGCGACCAACAACGTCTTCAACCTCACGGGTGGGCCGAACGGCCTTCCGGGAATCGATCAGCCGAAGATCGGTCCGGTGGACTTCGGCACGTCGCCGCAGTGGTACTACTGGTCGATCGTCGCGGTGACGCTGATCTCGGTGCTGCTCCTCCGAAACCTGCAACGCGCACGCGTCGGCCGCGCGTGGGTGGCTCTCCGCGAGGACGAGGTGGCTGCGGCCGCAACGGGCATCAACACCACCACGACCAAGCTGCTCGCGTTCGCCATCGGTGCGTCGGTCAGCGGCCTTGCGGGCGCGTTCTACGGGTCGATGCTCACGGCGATCAGCCCGGACGCGTTCCAGTTCCAGGTCTCGATCGCCGTGCTCAGCATCATCGTTCTGGGCGGCATCGGCAACATCACCGGGGTCATCCTCGGCAGCTTCGTGCTCACCTTCGTCATCTTCTGGGCGCTGCCGCACGCGCACGAGTGGTCGGCGACGTTCGCGCACAACTTCAATGTCAGCGCGGTCGGGAACATCAACTTCCCGCAGTACACGTACATCATCTACGGCGCGGCGCTCATCCTGATGATGTTGTTGCGCCCGGGCGGCCTGTTACCGAGCCGGGCCCGCCGCATCGAGCTGCAGACAGGCGTCGAGTCGGAGTCGCTCGCAGCGGTGCAGGGGCGCGCCTGAGCCATGGCACTGCTCGAGATGGCGTCGGTCACCAAGCAGTTCGGGGGCCTGACCGCCGTCTCCAACGTCAGCTTCTCCGTCGGCGAGCGCGAGATCGTGTCGATGATCGGGCCCAACGGCGCCGGCAAGACGACGGCATTCAACTGCATCACCGGGCTGTATCCGGTGACAAGCGGGAGGGTCCTGTTCGATGGCACGCGCGTCGACGGTCAGCCGCCACACCGCATCCTGCGGTTCGGCATCGCGCGTACCTTCCAGAACATCCGCCTCTTCTCGTACATGACCGCCACCGACAACGTCATGGTCGGCGCGCACTGGTGGATGAAGGAGCGCGTGTGGGACGGGGCGTTCAAGACGCCGCGCGGCCGGCGCGAGGAGCGCGACATCGAGCAGATGGCGCTCGAGCTGCTGGACGCACTCGGCCTCGGTGATCGCGCCGGGTCGTACGCGCGCGAGCTGCCGTACGGGCTGCAGCGCCGCCTCGAGATCGCACGCGCGCTGGCGACGCGCCCGCGGCTGCTCCTGCTGGACGAGCCTGCGGCCGGGCTCAACCCGCAGGAGAAGAACGAGCTCATGGCGCTCATCGCGCGGATGCGCGACGAGGGACTCACGATCTTTCTCATCGAGCACGACATGAGCGTGGTCATGGGCATCAGCGACCGCATCATCGTGCTCGACCACGGCGAGAAGATCGCGGAAGGCCCTCCGGCCGAGGTGCGCGAGAACAAACGGGTCATCGAGGCCTACCTGGGCAGCGGGGCCAGCCAGGAGGCAAGGACCGCATGACCGCCACTGCGCCGGCGCCGCCCGTCGCACAGGGCGACGCTCCGAAACCGGCGCTGCTCGAGCTGCGAGCGATCGATGTGTTCTACGGACGCATCCAGGCGCTGCGCTCGGTGAGCCTCGATGTCGCCGATGGCGAGATCGTCGCGCTGATCGGCAGCAACGGCGCCGGCAAGACGACCACGCTGCACACGATCAGCGGTCTCATCCACCCATCGCGTGGCGAGATCTATCTCCGCGGTCAGCGAATCAACACGCTCGGTGCCGAGAGGATCGCGCGACTCGGAGTCGGACATTCGCCCGAGGGCCGCAGGCTCTTCCAGCGCATGACGGTGCGCGAGAACCTCGAGATGGGGGCATACGCGCGGCGCGACCGCGAAGGGATGCGAGACGACTACGAGCGGGTGTACACGCTCTTCCCACGCCTGCGCGAGCGGCACTCGCAGCTTGCCGGCAGTCTCTCGGGTGGTGAGCAGCAGATGGTGGCAATCGGGCGCGCGCTGATGAGCGCGCCGTCGGTCCTGCTGCTGGACGAGCCGTCGCTCGGGCTCGCGCCGGTGCTCGTCGATGTCATCTTCGAGGTCATTCGCGAGATCAACGCCAAGGGCACGACCATCCTGCTCATCGAGCAGAACGCTCGCCTCGCCCTCAAGAATGCGAACCGTGCCTACGTGCTGGAAACCGGTTCGATCTCATTGAGCGGCCCCGCCGAGGAGCTCCTCAACTCCCCGGCCGTCCAGCGCGCGTATCTCGGCGTGTGACGGCGTCGCGGGCGGCCGGACTATCGGGCCGTGCCGCCGGCGATGAGGATGGTCGCCGACCGCGCGTCCCCCGCGGCGGTCACCCACTGGACGCGTACGGCATCACCGACCCGCAACCCGCGCATCGCCTCCGGAACCGCCGCCGCGCTCGCGACCCGCGTGCCTCCGATCCGTTCGATGACATCGCCGGCTACGAGGCCCACGGCGCGCGCCGGCGAGCCGGCCGCAGTGCCGACCACGCGCGCGCCCTGGGGTGCTGCGCTGTCCTCGAGATAGACGCCGAGCACCGACGACGCTCCGTGCAGCACGTTGGCGTTCGGCCGCCCGGTCAGCATGTCCTGGACGATCGCGAACGCGCTGCCGATGCGGAGCGCGCCGGCGGCAGCCGGCGCCGATCCCGAGCCCGCCGAGGGTGCGACGGAGATCGCGATCACGTCGCCGGACGAGTCCACGACCGGCTCGCCCGATCCGAGTCCATGCATCGTCGAGCTGAGGACGAGCACATCACGTCGCAGCGCGACGATGGAGCCTTGCACCTCGCGCGACGTCCCGCCCTGAGCAGAGATGGCCGATACGTGCTCGCCGACCGCGACAGATGCCGACGCGCCGACGGGCGCCATCGCCACGGCGGAGGTGCCCTGCAGCTGGATCACGGCGACGTCATCGACCGGGTCGAGTCCCACGATGCTCGCCGCGACCTCGCCCGATCGCCCCGGCACGCGAACCGCGATCGTGTCGGCGTTCTCGACGATGCGATCGGATGTGAGCACCATGCCCGCGGCGGTGAGCGTCATGCCGGTGCCGGCGGATTCGACACCGCCGGCATCGCGCGCGGTGATCGAGAGCGTGGCAGCCTCGATTCTGCTGAGCGTCCCGTGGCCGGCCGCGAGCGCGCCGGCAACGCCGGCCGCCACAACAACCGCAACCACCGCAGCGACGGCTGCGCGCTTCGCCGAGGGCCGGCGGGCCCATGCGAGCTGCGGCGACAGCGCGGCCACCACCACGGCGTCAGTGTATCTCGCGTGCAGGCGCCGTCCAGCAGCCCGCGATGAACGTGCGGACCGCATCCTGCGTCTCGGTGGTCGGCGTCATGCTGATGGCGGCCGGCACCGGCTCCGGATCCTCGGCGTCCGACTCCGCGCACCGCTGCAGTGGCGACGTCTCCGTCGCAACAGAGCTCCCGACGTCCGGTACCGACGCCGCGGAGGGCTTCCCGGCACAGAACGCCGCCGAGCTCGCCGTCACGCAGGCGGACACCAATCACCTCCTCGGCGACTGTGCGATCGACCTCATCACGAAGGACGACGCATCGCCTGGCGCCGCCGGCCACGATCCCAGCCAGGGCGCACGCAACATGACGGCGCTCGCCGCCAACCAGAGTGTCGTCGGTGTCGTGGGTGCATTCGACTCGGCGGTCTGTGCCGCAGAGATGCCGATCGCCAACAACGCTGGCATGGCGCAGATCTCACCGGCCTGCAGCGACTCGGCGCTGACGCAGGTGACACCGGGCGTCTCGTCGCAACCACAGGCCGGAGCGTTGCAACCCACCGGCACGCAGACCTTCTTCAGAGTCGGCGGCACCGACGTGCTGGAGGCGTCCACCATCGCCCAGCAGGCCCGTGTGCGCGGCGCAACCAGGGCCTACGTGATCGATGACGGCGAGTCGCGCGGTCTCGCGAGCGTGTTCGCGCGCGAGTTCAGTGGCGCCGGCGGCGCAGTTGCCGGCGATGCATCCGTCCACGGCGCCGCTGAGGTGAAAGCCGCGCTCGCCGATGCAGCCGCCACGGGCGCAAATCTCATCGCGTTCTGCGGAACGTCGAGCTACGACGCCGCCCAGGTGCGATCGTCCATGCACGCGGCGGGCCTCGATGCGACGCTGTTCGTCGCGGCGGACACCGTTGTCGACCCGGAATTCGTCAGCGCCGCAGGCCCGGCGTCGGACGGCGCGCTCGCCGTCACCGCATCGCCGGACCCGGCGAGCATCCCGTCAGCGGAGGCGTTCAGCCAGGCGTACGGCTCGGCGTACAACTCGGCGCCGACCGCGTACTCGGTCAACGCCTACGACGCGATGAACATCCTGCTCACCGCGATCAAGGAGGCCATCGAGGCCAACGGCGGAACGCTGCCATCGAATCCGCAGACGTTCCGCGCGGCGGTGCGGGGCTTCGTCGCGTCGATCTCGTACGGCGGCGCCACCGGCACGGTCGCGTTCAGCCGAAGCGGCGACTCCACCAACCCCGTTGCCACGCTCTGGCAGGTGAAGAACGGCGCGTGGGCCGCGGTCAAGACCGTCAGAGGCTAGCGGTGCCGATCATCCCGTTGCGGGTGATCAGCGCGGCGAGGTGCTCCTCGGCGAGCTCGTCCGTTCCCCGCGGTCGCAGCGGCAGTACGAGATAGCGCGTCTCCGCGCTCGCGTCCCAGACGCGGACCTCAACGGTTTCTGCCAGCTCCAGCCCGAACTCGCTCAGGACCGCGCGCGGCTCACGCACGACGCGCGAGCGGTACGCCTCGCTCTTGTACCAGGGCGGCGACGGTCCCAGCAGGGCGATCGGATAGCAGCTGCACAGCGTGCAGACCACCACGTTGTGCACGGCCTCGGTGTTCTCGAGCGCCACGAGCATCTGCGGCCGAACCCCGCCGTGCATCGAGTACCCGAGCTCCTCGATGGCCGCGGTGGCGTCGCCGAGCAGCCGCTCCCGAAAGGCAGCGTCCACCCAGGCATGCGCCACCACGCGCGCACCGTCCGCCGGCGTGCGCATGGCGTCGAGGATCGCCTCGAGCTCCGCGGCGCTGACGATGCCGCTTGCCTCGAGCTCCGCCTCGACCTCGCGCACCTGCTGCGCGATCGAGCCGTCGTGATGGTGCCCCTCGCTCATCGGCCCTCCTCCGCAGGCTCGAGATACGACTCCCAGAGGTTGACGGTGACGGTGTGGTCGCCCGCACCCCACAGCGCGCCGGCCGCGAACGCCACGGCGTAGACCGGCTCCACATGCGGTTCGGCCATCCGCGCCACGACGTCGTCCGGCAGAACGTGACGGCCGTGCACCGCGAGCACGGTGCCCACGTGGCCACGCACGTAGCGCGGGGCGCGGTGATGGCCCGGGGAGTCCGGCAGGCTCACCAGCACCCGCTCGCCGGTGCGGAAGCGGTCATCCATCCGCAGGCGCGTCCGCAGACAGCAGGCCCCGTTCCCGCAGCAGCGTGGTCGTTGCGCGGAACCAGCGCTCGTAGTACGAGGTCTCGAGGTAGTCGGTCGGCGGCATCCGCTCGATGGTGTCGCGGAACTCGTCCAGGGCGAACACGCCACGACGGACGAGCGCGGACACCAGGGCGTGGACGTGCGCCTCCCAGTCCGCGTGAAACGGCGGGTCGGACTCACTGACGCTGAGGGCTCCGAAGCCCTCCATGCCGCCGACGTCATTCACCCGCATGGTTCGCTCGCGTAGCGTAGGCGTCGCTATACCCGCTTTGCGGCTTCGACAGCGGGTGGTGCGCTTGACGGATTTCCCGTACGATCGCTGATGGAGGCAGTCACACCTGACGCGATGACAGAACTCCAGGGGGCGGCGGCCACAGGGGGTGCCGAAACGGCCGATGCCGTGATCGACGACACGGCCATAACGCGCGAGCTGGTGGGGTGGGCACTGCAGTCGCCGCTGCGCGGCGGTGCGCTGACGCCCGACGCCGGACGACGCGTGCTCGCCACGGCCCTCGGGGTGCCCGAGGCCTCTTTCCATCACTGGGACGAGCAGTGGATGCAGAACGCGCTGGACCGGCTGCGCGGGCTGGTCGGCTACTGCGAGCGCCTCGCGTCCGAGGCGACGACCGACGACCTCACCGGCGCGCTGCGCCGGGGCCCCGGCGTCGCCGAGCTGTCCCGCGAGATCGACCGGGCGCGGCGGACCTCGATGGAGGGCCTGGTCGTCGGTTTTCTCGACGTCAATGGGTTAAAGGCAGTGAATGACGCGAAGGGGCACGCTGCCGGCGACGACGTCCTGCGCGCGGTGGTCCGCGCGGTCCGCGAGCGGGTACGGTCGTACGACATCCTCTTTCGCTACGGCGGCGACGAGTTCGTCTGCGTGCTCCTCGGCGCGACGCGAGAGCAGGCGGAACGGACCTTCGCCGACATCAGCAGCCGGGTGGTCACGGTGTCGGGCGGGCAAACTGTGAGCATCGGCCTGGCGGACGTTCTCGACGACGACACTGCCGAGACCGTCATCGCCCGGGCGGACGCCGCTCTGTATCACGGACGCGCCGCCGCCGCGGGATAGCTCCGCCGTGCCGGGGATCCGGGCACTGCTGCGCTCGAACTTCATCGAGGCACCGCCGTTGCGGCCCGGTGCGCTCTCGCGGAGCGGGGGGCTGCTGTTCGGCGCCGGGGCCGCACTGGTGCTCGCCGGCCTCGCGATCGAGCGGACGCCGGGCACGAACTGGATGGTCGTGGCCCCGGCGCTGGCGCTCTCGTTCGCTGCCGCGACGCTGCTGCTGGCACGGCCGGATGCGCTGCCCTTCTCGGTCTACCCGTTCCTGACGGCGGCTGCGACTCTGCTCATCACCGTCGTGGCGTACTCCGACGGCTCACGCAGCAGCGCCGTGGTGCTGCTCTATCTGTGGGCCGCGGTCTACGCCTTCTACTTCTACAGCCTCTGGCTCGCGGTGCTCGAGACCGCCTGGATCTCGACCGCGTCCGGCATCGAGCTCTGGCTGCGCAGCGGCCTCACCGACTGGTTCTCGCACTGGCTGCTCATCACCGGGACGTGCCTGGTGGGCGGGCTCGTCGTGCGGCAGCTGGTCGGCCAGGTGCGCGCCGAGGCGGGGCGTGACCCGCTGACGGGCCTGCTCAACCGGCGCAGCATGCTCGAGCACCTGGCACGCGACCGACGCCGCTCGGAGCGGACCGGGGAGCCCCTGGCGGTGGTGATGCTCGACCTCGACCTGTTCAAGGCTCTGAACGACAGGTCGGGACACCTCGAGGGCGATCGCTACCTCCGCGACCTGGCGGCGATCTGGGTCAGCGAGCTGCGCGGCGGCGACATCCTGGCACGGCTGGGCGGCGACGAGTTCGTGGTCGTGATGCCCGACTGCACGCTCGCGCGGGCGTGCGACGTGGCCGACCGGCTGCGCAGCCTCACCACCGAGGAGTGCACGGCCTCGGCCGGTGCCGCCGAATGGCGAGCCGGGCTCGGCGTCGACGAGCTGCTGGGCGCCGCCGACACGGCGCTGTACCGCGCGAAGCTCGCGGGCCGCAACCGAACCGAGGCGGCGGTTCCCGCGCCTTAGGGGACGAGCCAGCGCAGCGCCCCGAGCGCGAGGCAGACGAACGCTGCGTACTCGAGGACCACGAGCGCGGGGCGGCCGCGTCGCACGGCGAGGGTGCCCGCCACCCCGCGCAGGCCGTACCAGACCACCAGGAGCATCGCGGCGCGGACGCCGAGCTGCGCTGAGACCGACCCCGGGCCGACGAGCGAGGCGACACCGGCCTGCAGCGCGCCGATCAGCAGTGCAAAGAACCCCGCGCGTCCGGCGGGAACGCCGTCGGTGCGGAGCGCGTCCACCGTCACCAGCGTGGTGAGCACGCCCACGAGCCCCCACCGCCACTGGGCGTCGAGCGCGGCAGAGGTGCCGGCGACCATCACCGGCGCCAGCAGGGCAACGCCCGCGATGTCACGGAGCAGCCTGGTGCTGCCGCCCTCCGTCTGGGCGGCGCGGCGCATCGCCAGCTGGGGGGCACCGCCGATCACGAGCGCCGCAACGATGCCGGCGGCGATCCGCACCGAGATCGGCGTGACGCCTGCGAGGACGGTGCCGAATGCTCCGACGGCGGCGACGGGCAGGGCCACAGCGTCGAGTCCCGGGCGGCGATCCCGCGGATAGACGAGCCGGTCGTACGTGACGATGACGATCGCGGTCAGCAGCGCGAGCGAGGCGTCCGCGATCGCGCTGTTGCGCAGCCCGAGCGCCTCCGGCCTGAGCAGCACGGCGATGCCGCAGACGGCCGCCCCGAACGCGGTGTGCACGAGCGGGATCGGGACCTCGGCCAGCGAATGGATCTCGCTGCCGACGCCCAGCGTCCGGCGGGCCTCATCGGCCAGAAACGCGTGGCCACGCCGGCGAAAGCCTGTTCGGCTGTCCACGGTCACCTGTGGATTCTGTGGAAAACCGCGGGCCGGCGAGCGCGCATCGACCCCTGCTGGGGCGTGCTCATGGCGCGGTGGTGCCCTCGCGGCCGTAGGCGTCCTCGAGGCGGACCACGTCGTCGATCTCCGGCGAGGACACCTCGAACAGCTCGGTCTCCTCCACCGCGATGAAACGATGACGGCGGCACGGCCGGATGTGGGCGCTCATGCCCGGCGCGAGACGGTGCGTCTCGACGAAGCCCGCGTCGTTCTCGAGCAGGAGGTCGAGCGCACCGGAGCGGATGAAGATCGTCTCGTCCTTCTGCACGTGGTACTGGAGGCTCAGCCGGTGACCCGCATCGATGTGGATGAGCTTGCCGAGGTAGCGGTCGTTCACCGCCCAGCGCAGTTCGAAGCCCCACGGCTTGTCGACGCGCCCGGAGCCGGCCGCGCGGACCTCGGCGACGTCGCTCACGACGCGATCCCCGCCGGCTCCTCGACACCCACGGCGTGCTCCATCTCCGCGAGCAGCTCCGCGACTCTCGCGTCCGTCGGCGCCTCAGCGTACACACGCATCAGCGGCTCGGTGCCGCTCATGCGCATCAGCACCCAGGACCCGTCGCTGAGATAGAACTTGAAGCCGTCGTCACTGCGCACGCGCGCCACGGGAACCCCTGCGAACTCCGCCGGCTCGTGCTCGCTGAACTTCTTGTAGACGTCCTGCTTGCGCTGCTCATATCCCTCACGCGGAAACGCGATGTCATGGCGCGCGTACGCGTGGGGGCCGACGAGATCCGCGAGGTGCTGCACCAGCGCGGAGACCGGCTTGTCATAGTCGATGATCATCTGCGCGGCCATGAGACCGGACAGGATCCCGTCGCGTTCCGGGATGTGGCCGCGGAACGCGTATCCGCCGGACTCCTCGCAGCCGAACAGCGCGTTGGTCTCCTTCATCTTCTGCCCGATGTACTTGAACCCGACTGGCATCTCGTCGACGCTCACGCCGAAGCGTCTGCCGAGCTCGTCGAGCATGCTGGATGACGTGATGGAGCGCACGATGTCACCGCGCTCACCGCGAATCTCGAGCAGGTACATGGCGAGGAGCGACATCACCTGGAGCTGGTTCACATACCGCCCGTGCTCATCGATGATGCCCAGCCGGTCGGCGTCGCCGTCGTTGGCGATGCCGATGTCGAATCCGCCCGTACCCATGCGCTGCATGGCCTCGGGCATGTAGCGATCGATCGGCTCCGGATGCATGCCGCCGAAGCCGGGGTTGCGCTCACAGTGCAGCTGTTCGATCGTGGTGCGGCCGGGCCCGATGGCTTCCGCGATGAGCCCGGCGCCGGCGCCGTACATGGCCTCGTGCAGGATGCGGAGCCCGCGATCGCGGAGCAGCTGGAGGTCGACCATGGTGCCGATCTGCGCGAGGTAGTCCGGGATGGGGTCGGCGATGGTCATCCGGCCCGTCGCCAGGGCGTCCTCGTAGGCGATCGTGGTGACGCCCTCGCGTTGCGCGCGCTCCGTCTCGCGTTCGATGTTGGCCACCACCTCGGGCGGCGCCGAGCCACCGAAGTCGGGCTTGTACTTGATGCCGTTGAACTCGGCGGAGTTGTGGCTCGCGGTGATTGCCATCGCTCCGGCGGCGTGCTTGCGGATGATGGTGAAGGAGATGGCAGGAGTCGGCGTCACGCGATTGAGCAGCACCACGTGCCGACCATTGGCCACGAGCACGCTCGCCGCCGCCTGCGCGAACAGCTCGGCGGTGAAGCGGGAGTCATGACCGACGACCAGCGGGCGATCGTCGCCGTCGACATACCACGCAACGCCCTGCGCGACCGCGCGCACGTTCTCGTAGGTGAAGTCGTCGGCGACGACCGCCCGCCAGCCGTCGGTGCCGAAACGAATTGGCGTCGGCGGCATCGGCGCACATTCTACGCAGGGGCCCCACGGCGGATTTCACGCGTCCGGTCCGTTGTCGATTGCATGGAGCGCAGGGTGCCCGTCCTGTCCGCCCGTGGACCGCTGGTGGCCGCGCTCTGCGGCGTGACGCTGGTAGCCTGCGGGAGCTCGACGACGCAGCCGGAGGTGCGGCCGGCACCGCCGCTCACCGCCCAGTCGGTGACGGTTCGTCAGACCGGCAACGCGTCCGCGCAGGTCGTCGACTCGACGATCACCTACCAGCTCGACGCGAGCGGGAGCCTCGTCATCCACCTGAGCGTCCAGTCGCAGTCGGCCTCGGCGCAGACGATCACCGCCCGGGCATCCCTGTACGACGCCAAGAACAACCTGATCGGGGACGCGACCGGCGGCCAGATCTCGGTCGCGCCCGGCAGCACGGCCCCGCTCCAGCTCAACGGGCCGGCGCCCACAGGCACGATCGCCGGCACCGTCTTCGAGGTCAGCAACGTCGCGTCGCCGACGCCCACGAGCACGACGCCGATCCCGACGGCAGCTCCGTAGCGGGGACCGGCACACCGGATCTACAGCAACTCGGTGCGGCCGTTGGCGCGCAACCGCTCGACGACCTCCTTGACCTGCTGGGCTTGATCCTGGGGGACGACCAGCAGGGCATCGGCGGTGTCGACGATGACGAGACCGTCGACGCCCGCGACCGCCACGAGCCGGCCGCCGCGCGATTCGATCGTGCAGCCGGTGGCGCCGACTGTCAGCGCGTCGCCGGCGACCACGTTGCCGGCGGCGTCGCCCTCGCCCGCATCGACCCGCGCCGCGTGGAGGTCGCTCCAAGAACCGAGGTCGGACCACGCAAACCCGGCCCGAACCACGGCGAGGCGCGCCGTCCGTTCGAAGACGAGCGGCTCCACGGCCACCGGCGCCAGCGCCCCGTACGCCGCCTCGGCAGCGACCTGATCACCGGCCGCGACCGCGGCCGCGGCCCTGTCCACCGCGTCCGCGACGGTGGCGTCGGCGCTCCGCATCTCGCCGAGGAGTACGTCCGCCGGCCAGGCGAAGAGGCCGAGGTTCCACAGATGTTGCCCGTCGTCCACGTACTTTCGGGCAACCGCTGCGACCGGCTTCTCCACAAGGCGCACCGCCTCGAAGGCCGGCAGCGCAGCGGCGGCTGAGGCCATCTCCACTTCGGCGCCGGGCGGTGCCTGCCATCGCTCGGAGGGCAGCGCCCTCCCCACCTCGATGTAGCCCATGCCCGTCGACGGCTCGGTTGGCGTCAGCCCGACTGTCGCGAGGCCGTGCGTCGCCAGCGCCCAGCCCGCCGACGCGGTGAGCGCGGCGCGGTACGCATCGGCATCGTCGACGCGCGAGTCCGCGTGGACCGACGCCACGAGCGCGTCCGCGTCGCGCAGCTGCACCAGC
>JAFALX010000415.1 GCA_019234035.1 Candidatus Dormiibacterota bacterium
GCCTCCGTCATCGCGGTCAACGGACGGCGCCAGAAGCCGATCCTGCCACCACTGTCGTCGCCCCACGTGTCGACGATCCGCTTCACCGCGAAGTAGTCGTCCGCAGAGAAGAGCTTCGCGTCCATGAACGGGTGATGCGTCGAGAAGACCACCGAGCCGTCGGCAGTGACAACGCGCCGCACCTCCGTGAGCACCGCGAGCCAGTCTCGGACGTAGTGCAACACGAGTGACGCGACGACCAGATCGAACGTGTGACTCGCGGCGAAAGCGAGGGGCGCAGCGATGTCGGCGACGATGAGGTCCGCACGATCTCCGACGCGTGTCCGCACGAGCTCGACCATCGCCGAGCTGGCGTCGACGGCGGCAACTGTGGCTCCGCCGTCCACGAGCCATTCGGTCAGCACACCCGGCCCACACCCGAGCTCGAGAACGCGACGTCCGCTGACGTCGCCCAGCATCGCCATGGTCGCCGGCCGCTCGTAATAGGCGTTGAACGCGCTCTGCGCATTGTGTGCGGCGTACTCGGCCGCCATCGCGTCGTACTGAAGCGGGTCATCGGGCAGGTCAGCCGCCGGCGTGTCCGAGCCGACTCCTCGGGTGCTCACAACCACATTCTCGGCGCCATCGTGCACCTCGGCGGTAGCTGCGAAAGAGCGCTGACGGGGAACGTCACGGCGATGTTGGCCGTGCCTCGCCGGCGGGCGGGGCACGCACCCGTGCCCGTGATCCTCACGAAGCCGACCGGTACGTGGTCGGAGCTAGCAGGGCGGCTTCGTGCGGAGCGGCGTGCGGCTCCCTACAAGGAGGACGGCCCAAGCTGGCTGCGCGTTGAGCCGCTCGACCGCGTGTCACGGAGCATGGGTGCGTGACAAGCCCGCGCAACCACCGATCGACGCCTACGCCGTGACGCCCGCCGCTCGCTCCCGGTCCGAACGGTCCTTGTACAGAAGCGCGTCGAGCTCGTCGCCCTCGAGGGTCTCCACCTCGAGCAGCTTCTGCGCGATGGAATCGAGCGCGCTGCGCCGCTGTTCGAGCACCTCGGTCGCCTCCTGACGCGCCGCCTCGAGGAGCTGATGAACCTCGCTGTCTATCACTGCGGCGATGTCCGGCGAGTAGGGGGCCAAGAACTCGGTATCGCCGAGCAGGCGGGACACCGCGAGACTCAAGGACACCGGACCGATCTTGTCGCTCATGCCGAGCTCGCAGATCATCCGGCGTGCCATCGCTGTCGCCCGCTCGATGTCGTCCTGGGCACCGCTGGTCGGTTCGCCGGAGAAGAGCTGCTCGGCGGCGCGGCCGCCCATCAGCGACGTCAGACGCGCGGACATCTGCGCCTTGGTCGCCAGCCGCCGCTCCTCTTCCTGCACGAACCAGGTGTGCCCGCCGGCGCGCCCACGCGACACGATCGAGATCTTGGTCACCCGGTCGTCGGCGTTGACGACCGCGGAGACGAGTGCGTGGCCCGACTCGTGGTATGCGATCAGCTCCTTGTCGGATGGGCTCAAGAGCCGGTTCTTGCGCTCCGGGCCGGCCATGAGCCGCTCCACGGCCTCTGAGAGCAGCGACTGGCTGATGGCCGTCTGGCCTCGTCGCGCAGCGAGCAGCGCCGCCTCGTTGACCACAGCGGCCAGGTCGGCGCCCGAGAAGCCGGCGGTGCGCTTGGCGAGCGCCTGCAGGTTGACACCGTCGTCGAGCGGCTTGCCGCGGCAGTGCACATTCAGGATGCCGACCCGGCCGTTCAGGTCGGGCAGGTCGACGTAGACCCGGCGATCGAAACGTCCCGGCCGGAGGAGCGCGGGATCGAGGACGTCGGGCCGGTTCGTCGCCGCGAGCACGACGACACCCGGCTCGCTCTCGAACCCGTCGAGTCCGACCAGGAGCTGGTTGAGCGTGGCCTCGCGCTCGTCCTGACCGGAGACCGCGGACTGCGTGCGGCCGCGACCGACGGCGTCGAGCTCGTCGATGAACACGATGGCCGGCGACGCCAGGCGAGCCTCACGGAAGAGATCGCGGATACGAGCGGCGCCGACGCCGACGAAGATCTCGACGAAGTCGGAGCCCGACATCGAGAAGAAGGGAACGCGGGCCTCGCCTGCAACCGCGCGGGCGAGCAGCGTCTTGCCACAGCCCGGGGGACCGACGAGCAGAATGCCGCTCGGCACCCGTGCTCCCATGCTCAGGAAGCGAGCCGGCGCCTCGAGGTAGTCGCGAATCTCGACCAGCTCCTCGACGGCCTCGTCGACGCCCGCCACGTCCTTGAACGTGATTCGCGTTTCACCGTGCTTGACCCGGCGCGAGCCGGACTGGCCGAACTGTGCCAGCCCACCCGTGCTGCTGCGGATCGAGAGGAAGACGAGCACGAAGGCGTCGATGAAGATGAACGTCGGCAGCACGTAGATGAGCGGCTGCAGCGCCGTCTTGAGCGGCTGCTGGTCGATGGTGGTGGGAACCCGTGCGGTCTGCAGACCCTGCAGCATGTTCTGGAAGAGCACGTTGCCCTGGACGCCACCGCCGTACGAGATCCAGTACTGACCGGCGTCGTACGTGCCGGTGAAGCGCTGGTCCTGCACGGAAATGGTCGCGCTCTCGATCCGGTTCGCCCGGATGTCGCTCAGGAACTCGTCGTACCGCAGCTGGTCGCCCGGCGACGCCGGCTGCACCAGTACGAGGACGAGCACGAACGCGATGATCAGCAGGAGCAACCCGGCAACGAGCAGCCGGACAGTCCTCCTCTGCGTGGCGTTCGCCGCCTGGCCGGAGGGCCGTTCCTTACGCCGCCGTCCGAACAGGCCGCGACGCCCGCCCGTGTTTAGTCCCTTCGAATTCCTTCCGCGAAATAGCACCGTCAGACTGTAACTCCTGGACGGGTCGGCTGTACAGCAAGCCCGGTGACCTCAAGGATTCGGGCCTGATCCAAGGTGTCTTCGACCAGCAGCGCTGCCACCAAATCGTCCAGTTGCCCGCGGTGTTCGGTCAGCAGTCGCTTGCCGTTCTCAATGCACTCGTCGATGATCCGGCGCACCTCGGAGTCGACGAGCTGTGCCGTTGCATCGCTGTATGTGCGCTGTGCACTTAGCGGGTTCTGGCCATCCGTGTCACCGAAGTTAATCGGGCCCACCTTGTCGCTCATCCCGAAGCGCGTGACCATCTGGTACGCGATGCTCGTGACCTGTTGCAGGTCGCTCTCGGCCCCGGTGGTGACGACGCCGTACACGATCTGCTCCGCCGCGCGGCCGCCGAGCGCCGACGTGATGCGCGCCCGCAGGTAGTCCTCCGGGTAGTTGCTGCGGTCGTCGACGGGCGCCTGGATCGTCGCTCCCAGCGACTTGCCGCGCGGCACGATGCTCACGCGCCGCACCGGATCGCTTCCGGGAATGAGCAGCCCCAGCAATGCATGCCCCGCCTCGTGATATGCGATGCGCTCGCGGTCGTCGGCACTCTGCGCGATGTGACGCTCCGTGCCCAGCTGCACCTTCTCGAGCGCGTCACCGAAGTCTGCCTGCGACACCGACTCGTGATTGCGCGAGGCGGCAAGCAGCGCAGCCTCGTTCACCAGGTTGCGCAGGTCCGCGCCGACGAGTCCGGTGGTCTGCTGCGCGATGGCATCGAGGTCGACGTCCGTGTCGAGCTTCACCCCGCGCACGTGCACCCGCAGGATCGCGGCGCGGCCGGCGCGGTCGGGCGCGGAGACGTACACACGGCGGTCGAACCGGCCCGGCCGGAGCAGCGCCTCGTCGAGCACGTCTGCGCGGTTTGTGGCGGCAATGACAATAACGCCCTCGCGTGAGTCGAAGCCGTCCATCTCGGTGAGGATCTGGTTGAGCGTCTGCTCCTGCTCGTCGTGACCGCCGATGCGCACCTGCGACGCGCGGCTCCGGCCCACGGCATCGAGCTCGTCGATGAACACGATCGACGGCGCGAGCGACCGCGCCTGCTTGAACAGGTCGCGCACGCGCGCAGCGCCGATCCCGACGATCGCCTCGACGAACTCGCTCGCCGAGATGCTGAGAAACGGCACCTTCGCCTCGCCCGCAACCGCGCGTGCCAGCAGCGTCTTGCCGGTGCCCGGCGCCCCGACGAGCAACACACCCTTCGGAACTGTGCCACCGAGCCGGGTGTACTTCTGCGGCTCGCGCAGGAAGTCGACAACCTCGGTGAGCTCCTCCTTCGCGTCGTCGATGCCGGCAACGTCGGCAAACGTCGTCGACGGGCGGTCGCCCTCGGAGATGACACGCGCGGTGCTCTTGCCGAATCCGAGAATGCCGGCGCCACCGGACGCGCGCGCCGCATACCGGCTGAGCAGCACGAAGCCACCGATGAGCAGAATCGTCGGACCGAAGCTCAAGAGGATGGTGAGCAACGTGTTCGACGACGGCTCCTGCGCCGTCACCTGCACCTTGTACTGCTCGAGCAACGCCTCGAGGTTGTCACCGGCGCCGTTCTGTCCGGCGGTCGTCGGATTGGCGAACGACGGGACCACGGTCTGAAACTGCTTCGACCGCGTGCCGCCGCCCGGCGCGGTGATCTCCACACGTGTGGTGCCCTGGATCTGGTCACCGGTGACGGTGATCGATTCCACGTTGCCCGTCGTGACCTGCTGCTTGAACTCGGTGTACGGGATCGTGATCGTGCTGCCGTTGTTCGAGGACAGCACGTTGGTGATGATGATGTTCACCACGAGCAGCACACCGAACGCGATGAGCCACCCCCAGCCGAAGCCGAGGCGGTTGGGCTGCTGCGGATTCTGCTGCCGGTTCTGATCCGTCCGCAGGTTGGGGTTGGGCGGCTGTGGAGTTGCGGGCATCTCGTTCGCGAGCGACTATACGGCGCTCCCGATGGATATTTTCCGCGGAGGCGCGTCGGCTTCAACACGCTGGACTCGTGCCCGTTGTTCGCGGATCATCGCAGCGTGTTTCGGGGGACGGAGCAGGTGGTCGGGCGCGAGCGTGAGCTCGCGGCTGTCGACGATCTTCTGACCACCGCGAGCAGCCGGTTCGCCGTCGTCGTTCTCGAGGGCGTGGCGGGCATCGGCAAGACAACGGTGTGGCACGAAGCGATCCGCCGTGCTGCAGCCAGGCGCGTGCGGGTCATCTCGACACGGCCCACTGAAGCGGAGGTTTCCCTGTCGCTGGCGGGTCTCGGTGACCTCTTCGGCGCAGTGGACGACTCCGTGAAGAGTCAGCTCCCGCCGCCGCAGCGCGACGCCCTGGCCGCCGCGTTGCTCCAGGCGCCGGCACCGGAGCACGGCATCGACGAGCGAGCGCTCAGCGCCGCAGTGCTTTCCGTCCTGAGACTGCTGTCGCAAGAGGGCCCGCTGCTCGTGGCGGTTGACGACGCACAGTGGCTCGATACGTCGTCATCGCGGGCCTTGAGCTTCGCCGTGCGGCGCCTTGACAGGGAGCCGATCGCATGCCTGGCTGCGGTGCGCGCCGGAGCGGTGCGCCTGCCAACGTTCGATCGTGCCGCCGACGCAAGCGCGCGAGTGGAGCTGGAGCTCGGCCCGCTCTCGGTCGCGGCGCTGCACGAGGCCGTCAAACAGCGCACCGGGCGGTCGCTCGCCCGGCCGGTCATCGTGCAGCTTTCGCACGTATGCGGCGGAAACCCCTTCTACGTGCTGGAAGCGGCGAAGGACCTCAGCGATTCAGCGATCGGCATCGGCCGCATACGAGTGCCCGACACGCTTGTCGAGCTTCTGGTGTCACGGATCAAGAGCCTGCCCGCGACGACGCGCCGGGCGCTGCTCATCACCGCCATGCTCTCGAGGCCTGAGCTCGCCCAGGTCGACGCCGCGGCCCTCGGCGCCGCCGTCCGGGCGGGAGTCGTCGCCATCGATTCGGGCCACGTGCGCTTCACCCACCCCCTCTTCGCGTCGGCGATTCAGAGACACGCCGGCGAGCTCGCGTGCCGCTCCGCCCACCGTCACCTCGCAGCAGTCCTCACGGAGCCTGAGGAGCGTGCCAGGCACGCGGCGCTCGGCGCCGAGGCGCCGAATGCGGCGATAGTGGCCGAGCTCGGGTCGGCTGCGGCGCTGGCCGGCTCGCGCGGCGCCCCGGCCGCGGCGGCTGAGTTGCTGGAGCTCGCAGTCAATCTGACCCCCGCCTCCGAGGCCGGCGGGGCGGATGCCGCTCGTGTCGCCGCCGCGGCGTCCTGGTTCGACGCCGGGGACCTGGCCCGGGCGCAGTCGCTGCTCGAGGACGCGATGGCCGGTCAGATGGAGCCCCGCCTGCGCGCCACCGCGCTGCACCTTCTCGGACAGATGCACGCACGGCGCAGCTCCTTCGGCCAGGCACTTGCGGCGGCGCAGGCCGGGCTCGAGGCCGCGGTCGGCGACGCAGCGCTCCGCGCCGAGCTGGAGATGGATATCGCGTACTACGGCGCCAGCGTGGGCGACATGCCCACCGCTCTGACGCACGCCAACCGTGCGGTCGATGAGGCCGGCCACGCCGGGGCACCGGGCCTCCTCGGCGACGCCCTGGCAGCGGCGGCCATGTGCGGGTTCCTGGCCGGCGCAGGCATCGATGAGGCCCGTATCCTCCGCGCGCGCGAGTTAGAGGACCCCTGGCGGTCTCGCGCGTGGCAGATGCGCCCTGCATTCATCCACGGGCACCTGCTTCTGTACACGGGCCGCGCGGCCGAGGCGAGGGAGGTGCTCGCCTCCGTCCACGCCGAGGCAGTGGAACGCGGAGAGGAGAGCCAGATTCCCTTCTCGTGCTTCTGGCTCACCTGGGCGTGCATCTGGTGCGGGGACTTCGCCGCCGCCCGTCGCAGGGTCGACGAAGCCCGTCAAACCGCGCCGCTGCTCGACGAACCCGCCGCGAGTGGGATGGCGCTGCTCACCGCCGCCCTGCTCCACGCGCACGACGGGTCGATCGAGCTGGCCCGGCAGGAGGCGAGCGAGGCCGCCGCGCTCTTCGGGCGGCTGGGCTGGAACATCGGAGTGCTGTACGCGCTCTGGGCGGCGGGGCTTGCCGAGCTGTCGGCCGGCCGGCCGGAGCTGGTCGACGCCGCACTCGGAGAGCTCGCAGCCCAGATCACGTCGCTGCCGGGCGGCGATCCTGTTGTCGGGGCCTGCGTGCCGATCGAGGTCGAAGCGCTCGTCGAGCTTGGCCAGAGTGAGCGAGCCGGGCCCATGTTGCAGTGGCTGGAAGAACGAGCCGCCGCCGTCGACCGCCCCTGGGCTCGCGCGGCGGCCGCCCGCTGCCGCGCGCTCGTGCGTGCTGCCCTGGGCGACAACGACGCCGCGGTCGCTCAGCTCGACGTCGCGCTCGCGCAGCACGCGCGGACCCCCATCCCATTCGAGCGAGCGAGAACGCTGCTGGTCGCGGGCCAGGTGCACCGAAGACGCAAGGAGAAACGTCTCGCCGCCGATCGCCTCGGAGAGGCGCTGCTGATCTTCGAAGACCTCGGCGCCACCGCCTTCGCGGCACGGGCGAAGCGCGAGCTGGCGCGGTTGGGGCGGCGTCCTGCAACAACCGACGCGTTGACCGACACCGAGCTCCGCGTCGCGGAGCTCGCCGCGTCCGGCCTCGCCAACCGGCAGATCGCCGATCGCGCATTTCTCACGACGAAAGCCGTCGAGGGCAACCTCACGCGCGTGTATCGCAAGCTCGGCATCCGCTCGCGTGCCGCCCTGGCGCGCGCGTTGCAACACGCCGGGGAGACAGGAGCCATCCCGTAGGGGTTTCCCGCTATCCGCTCGCGATCACAAGCGGCAACATCTGCGCCGTGTCGCAGCACCAACAGCGCGAGTACCTCGCCGAGTGTTTCTGGCCGGGCGTCACCGAACAGGATCTTCACCTGCTCGACGAACGTGCAGCGGCGAGCGCCGCAGAGCTCTCGCAGGACGGCCAGGTGCGATACCTCGGATCTCTGCTGATGCGGGAGGACGAGGTGGTGCTGTGCCGCTTCGCGGGTGCCGAGGAACTGGTGCGGCGCGCGGCGGAGCGGGCGGCGATCCCATTCGAGCGGATCCTGGAGACGGCGGTGTCGCCGTGGAACGCCGACAGCCGGGAATCCGCATCCGAGTAATTGTCATGTATGGCTTCTACCGACGGTTCTTCGACAAAGGGAGTGATGAGATGTTTCGAACCATGGCCATCCTTGGCGCTGCCGGCGGTGCAGCGCTGCTCGCGGCGTGCGGCTCTTCCACCAGCGGCACGCCCACGCCGACGGCGGTCGTGCACAACGTGGCACCGGCGTCCACACCACAGCAGACGCCAAGCTCGGCTCCTGCAACAGTCGATCTGAGCGGCACGTGGAAGGGCCAGTACAGCGGGCCGTTCAACGGGACCTTCACCCTGAACTGGACGCAGAGCTCGGGAGCGCTCGACGGCACGATCGTTCTCTCGTCGCCGCCGGACAACCTGAGGATCAACGGGACGGTGACGGGCAGCTCGATCAGCTTCGGCGCCGTCGGGGTGGTGACGTACACCGGCACCGTTTCGGGGAGCAGCATGTCCGGCTCGTACACCGACGTGGCGAACGGACAGAACGGGTCCTGGAGCGCGAACAAGTCGTAGCGCTGCGGCGCGCTGGAAGGCTGCGGGAGCAGGACGTGCCGCGCACGCCCTGCTCCCACGCCACGCGCGCGGGCTCGCCGGGCCGATACTGCTTCAGTCATGACCGACTTCCCCACACAACCGGTCGTGCGAGGGCATCCGCTGCACGCGATGCTCTCCGACCTTCCGATCGGCCTCCTGCCTGCAGCGATTGCGTCTGCCACGCTCGCTGCAGGCCGAAGGAAGCGTTCGCCGCTGCGCCGCGGCGCCGATGTCCTCGCGACGATGACCCTTGCCGCCGGGGCGAGCGCCGCCGCTGCCGGGGTTTGGGACTGGCTCGGGATCCCGCGCTCGCATCCTGCGTGGTGGCCGGCAACGATCCACGGCGCGATCAACCTCACGAACGTGGCCGCACTCGGAGCGGCCGTCGCGATGCCGGCGCGCCGCCTCCCGATCTACGGCGCCGTTGCCGCCGGCATGCTCGTCTCGGGCTGGCTCGGGGGCGAGCTCGTCTTCACGCACGGCTGGCGAGTCCGGCCGGCAGAGGAGTACGAGCAACTGGTGGAACGCCTCGAGCCCGATGACCAGGCCGCTGTCGCAGACGCGCGGTCCGTCGTCGAGCAGTACGAGCGCGAGGAGACGTTCCTGCCGCGCTGACAGCTAGCGCGGCGTCAGGCGCATTCGGATCGCCTCGCTCGGCACGAGCACGAAGATGCCGCGTGGCGCGATGGTGCCTTCGTTCTCCAGGGTCAACCGGTAGCGCTGCACCACCCGTCCGATCACCAGCGGCGCTTCGACGAGCGCCAGGTTGGAGCCGATGCACGTGCGCGGTCCGGCGCCGAACGGGATGTAGGAGAACGGCTCGCGCCGCCGCTCCACCTCGTCGTTCATGAAGCGACGCGGCTCGAACACCTCGGGCTGATCCCAGTAGCGCGGATGCCGGTGCAGCGTGTACGGCGATACCGCCACCACGGATTGCGCCGGAATCTCCACATCGCCGATGACATCGGGATCGATCGCGCGCCGTCCGATGATCCATGCCGGCGGATACAGGCGCATCGTCTCCTTGATCACCGCCGTCAGCAGCGGCAGGCCGGGGAGATCCTCGTGGGTCAGCGCGCGATCCCCCGCCACCGCCCGGATGTGACGCGCCAGCTCGTCGCACACCTCTGGATGCGTGGCGAGCAGACAGCTGCCCCACGTGATGACGCTGGCGGTGGTCTCGTAGCCGGCGAGCAGCATCGTCGTCACGTGGTTCCAGAGGGCATCCTCGGTGGACTCCTCCGATTCCGAGGTGCGCAGGCGACCGAACAGGTCGTCATCGACCGGCGCCGCCAATCGCTCGGCGACGACGTCACTCGCGTGACCTCCCAGCACTCGCTGCGCCAGGCGGAACGGCTCGGCGCTCAGATCGGTCAGCACCGGGAGCGCATCGGTGAGGATCGACACGAGACGTCCGTCCCAGGCCGACGTGTCGCAGTGGAACAGCGTGGCCGCGGTCACGCGGAATGTGAACGTCGACATCGCGTGCGAGTAGTCGATGGACTCGCCCCGTGCGGCGGCGTGATCCCACTGCACGCTCCATTGATCGAAGTGCGCGGCCACCGCATCGGCGAACGCCGGCACCCGGCGCCGCGAGAAATACGGCTGCATCAATGAGCGCTGCCGCTTCCACGCCTCGCCCTCGCTGGTCAGCAGCCCGCTGGCGATGGTCGTGTCGAAGCCGGCATTGATCGGCGTGTCCT
>JAFALX010000430.1 GCA_019234035.1 Candidatus Dormiibacterota bacterium
GCGCCGGTCGAGCGTCGCGCGCTCGCGCCGGCCCGCTGCGGTCAGCCGCGCCACTCGCACGCGCTGATCGCCGTCGCCGGCGGTCACCGTCGCCAGCCCGGCGGCCTCGAGCGCCCGCAGGAGCCGGCTGAGGTATCCCGAGTCGAGGCCGAGGCGCGATCGCAGGCGCCGGACCTCGCAGCCACTTGGTCCGATCTCCCACAGCAGCCGCGCCTCACCCAGCGGCCGGTCGCGCCCGAGGTAGTGATCGTTGAGCGCGCCCACACGCTCCGTGACCGTGCGACTGAAGCTGCGCACCTGCTCCACGATCGCATCGGCCATTCTCTGACCTTAGTCAGCAAACGACCCGGCGTCAACCACGTGGCCGAACGTCAGCCCTCGGGATCCACCTCGACGTCGTCCGGCGGCCTGCCCCCGACGGAGTCCAGCCACCGCTTGACCCGTCCTGAGAACTGACCGACACCACCGATGGTCTTCTCGAGCACCTCCTGAAACCGCGTGGCGTAGTGCTCGACGGCGTCGCGGAACTCCGACGTCACGGGAGGCTCTTCGCCGCGACGCACGTACTTCCCCGCCAGGATGCGGTCGTAATCGCCGCCCTGCACCCAGCGCGTGAGCTCGTGCACCCGGCGCACCGGAAAGGGGTGCGTCGAGCCGAGTTCGGCGCCGATGCGCTGATAGCGGTCGAAGAGGTCGTCCCATTCCACGTAGTCATTCGCCTGCTGGATGAACGCGTCGAGGTTGAGCCCCTCCGGTCCACCGCCGGCGAGGTTCATCAGCACGCTGCACACCACGAGCGGGTCGCGCATCACCAACGCCGAGGCGCGGTCGCAGCTGAGCTCGGCGGCGCGATACCACGCGAGCAGCACCATCGCGATCGCCTGCACCGGGAGGCGGCCGAGCAACGGAAGCGTCCGCGGCGTGAAGCGCAGCAGGATCTCGAGAGTCGTGCGATAGCGCACGTGCTCCGACAGCACGTGCCCCGCCTCGTGCGCGAGCACCGCGTCGAGCTGGCGCTTGTCCAGCATGCCGATGATGCTCGACTGCAGCAGCACCGTCGGCTTATTCGCGCCGATCGTCATCGCGTTGGCGATCGGCCACTGGATCACGTGCAGCGTCGGCACCTGCGCGATGTCGAGCGCCGTGTATGCGGCGCGGTGCGCGCCCCAGATCTCGGGCAGCTGCTGCTCACCGAGGCGGACGCTGTTGCCGAGCAGGATCTGGAGCAGCCGGCGCTCCAGGGTCACCTCGAGCAGCTTCTTGACGAGAACGTCGAAGAACGGAATCTTGTGCAGGGCGGCGGTGGCTGCACGGTCGGCGGGATGCTCGAACGCCTTGGGGCTGATCGCCTCGAACGGCGCGTGCCCGACGTCGGTACCAGCGCCGTCGGATGTCACGCACTGCCTCGCACGGGACGATGTTTGCACCCGACGCCCGACGCAGCAAATAGACGCGGCGCGGCACCGAGGCACGCCCCACGACCTGAGTCGCCGGCATGACCTGTGAGCGACGCCGACGCTGCGCGACGCCCGTCTTCGGCGAACATACGTTCGTCGTAACTGCTACAATCCTGTGTATGAACGAACCGACGATGAAAGTCCTCGTGTGCCGCCCCCGCACCGTGCCCGCGCCGCCTCCGATCGAGCTCCGCCGTCCCGACATCTGCCGCGGCAGGGACGGCGAGCTCTTGAGGCCGCCCGTTGTTCTCTGCGTGGGCAGCGAGTCGTGTTGCTGCGCGTGGTCGTTCGCCGGTGTGTCCAGCTTGCTCCCCTCCAGCTGGGGCGTCGTCGAAACGCGCACCCTCTCGCAGCTGCTCCGTGCGGCGCGATCTCCCAGCAATCAATGCGCCGGACCATTCCGCCAGGGTGCGTGCGGCGCATGCGCGGCGGTGGCCAGCGGAATCCGCGATATAAACCGGCGAATCGCGACGCTGCGGGCCGGCAGCATCGTCGGAATCTGGACGCTGCCGGACGGCTCGTTCAGCTTGTACTCGCGGCGGCGCGCGCGGTCGCCGCAGGTCCGACGCACTACGGGAGCAGGTTGGGCAGCATGACCGCGCACCTCGAGGGCACAGGCATCGTCGCGGCAACCAGCGATGGGGATGTGGTCTGCCGCGTCGCAGAGCCAGCCTTCTCGAAGCGAGAAGATCTCCAACATGGCCGGCGCTGAGACATCCCCGCTGAACGACGAGCGCCTCGCCGCGAACCGTGCTGCGTGGGACGCACGCGTGCCGGTGCACGCGGCCTCGCGCTCCTACGACGTCGAGGGACGCCTGCGGGACAAGCAGGGCCCGCATCCCTGGGAGCTCGAGGCGTTGGGTGACGTCTCGGGATTGCGGCTGGTGCACCTGCAGTGCCACCTCGGCCTGGACACCCTCGCGTGGGCGCGCGCCGGCGCCAGCGTTGTCGGCCTCGACTTCTCCCCCACCGCCATCGAGACCGCGCAGTCGCTTGCCGGACAAGCAGGCCTCTCTGACCGCGCGCAGTTCGTGTGTGCAGACGTGTACGACGCGCCGGCAGCGTTGCATGGCGGGACGTTTGACGTCGTCTATGTGAGCACCGGTGCACTGTGTTGGCTGCCGAGCGTCGACCGCTGGGCCGCCGTCGTCGCAGCGCTCGTTGCTCCCGGCGGCCGCTTCTATCTGCACGACGGTCACCCCATGGCGTGGGCGCTTGCGGACGAGCGGCTGACGGTCGAGCACACCTACTTCGAAGAGGACGACCCCTTTGTCGACGATTCCACCGGGACCTATGCCGATGCCCCAGGACCACTCCCGCGTCAACCGATGTACGAGTGGAACCACGGTCTCGGCGAGACGGTCACGGCGTTGATCCGGCACGGGCTGCAGCTCGTCTGGCTCAAGGAGCACGACTGGGCGGTGTGGCCTCGATTCCCCTGGCTCATCCACACCGGCGACGGCAGATGGGTGCCGTCACCGGGCACGCCGCGCATACCGCTGCAATTCGAGCTGCTGGCGACGCGATCGCTTTGACGAGCTGAGACCACCCTCCGCGCCGGACGACCTGGTGCGACAATTGCGCCATGGGTTGCTTGTTCCTGGTTCTGGTCCGTGTCCGCCCGGCAGCGGACGGCCCGAGATCGGCGACGCCGGCAACTCGGACAGAATTTCCTACGAGCCGACCTCGCTGATCGTGTGATCGCCGAGGCTCAGATCGAGCCCGGCGAACTGGTCCTCGATTTCGGAGCCGGCCTCAGTGCGCTCACTCTGGCCTGCGCGCGGCGTGGGGCTCAGGTGCTCGCCATCGAGATCGACCCTTTGTGGGCCGAGCGACTCCGCGCGCGCATAGACCGCGAGGATTTCCGTGGCGC
Source organism: Candidatus Dormiibacterota bacterium (assembly GCA_019234035.1). GTDB lineage: Bacteria > Chloroflexota > Dormibacteria > Aeolococcales > Aeolococcaceae > JAFALX01. The sequence continues at coordinate 3,331 of JAFALX010000430.1, forward strand.
ACGCGTGGTCCGAGCAGACTTCCTGCGCATGCCGATGCCGTCGACAGCGTTCCGCGTCGTCGGCTGTGTGCCATTCGGGCTGACAACCGCCGTGCTGCGCCGGCTTCTCGACGATCCCCTTCTCCCCCTCGTCCGCGCCGATCTCATCGTGCAGGCGGAGGTCGCTCGCAAGCGGGCCCGTCGCCGCCGTCGACGCTGTTATCGACGGCGTGGGCGCCATGGTGGGAGTTCGGAACGGGACCGACTATTCCGGCACACGTGTTTCGACCGGTGAACTCGTCGACGCTGCTGTTCTCACAGTGCGGCGGAGGCGTCCACCACTGTTGCCGCCGGCAATGGCACGGGACTTCGCCGCGTTCGTGCGCGCCTCATGGCCCTTCGTGCGGGCGGCTGACCACATGCCGCGCGGAACGTAAAGTGAGCGAGTGGCGGAGGCGATACCCGCGATCTCACGGATTCAACGGGGCGAGCTCTACTGGACGAGCGTCGATGTCGTCGACGTCGCGGTCGGCACTGAAGGCGCTGTTCTTGCAGTCACGCTCGGTCACTTCGATGTCCTGGTGCGACGCTTCCCAATCGGCCAGGCTGTCCACTTGCTCAAGCTGCTCTCGGGCGAAGAGCCAAGCGCGCCGTACCTGATCATCGCGTGTCACGGCGACGAGGGCGGCATCCTGCTGCCCCCGCTCGGTGAGCAGTTCGAAGCAATGCAGCCGGTTCACGGAATCCTGACCGCGGAGGCGCTGCGAGACCGAGTCCAGCTTCCAGATCGCGTCGTCATCGCGACGGGATGCGGCACCGGGAACCCTCAGCTGGCGCAGGCGTTTCTCGAGGGTGGCTGCGCCGCGTACGTCGCGCCGGCCGGCGCACCGTACGGCAGCACGGTCATCCTCGCGATCACGGTGCTCTTCTACGAGCTCATGCGCGGTCGTTCGCTCGCCGAGGCGATGGATCGCGTGAAAACCTACGACGAGGAGCTGTCCCAGTGGCAGCTCTGGCAGCGAATGACGTCAGCCGGCTAGCTGCGTGATCGACAGCGTGTTGCCGTCGGGATCCGTGAACCAGGCGATGCGCGCGCTCGACGGACTGGTCCAGATGCCGTCGTCGTCGTGGTCCATGCCTTCGTAGCGCGACAGCGTGACGCCGCGCGACTTCAGGTCGGCCACGGCGCTCACGATGTCATCGACCGTCCAGCCCAACACCGTGTAGGGCGCGGCCTCCACGCGCTGCACGGGCGTGACGCGCAGCGTTGTCCCGGCGACGTCGAACACGAGCGCAAACGGGGTCTCGTCGACGAGCTCAAGCCCGAGGACGTCGCCGTAGAACGCCTTGGCCTTGGCGGCGTCGGTGGTCGCGATGAACGCAACAAGCGGGCTTCCGGC
>JAFALX010000067.1 GCA_019234035.1 Candidatus Dormiibacterota bacterium
CGCCGACACCGCCGGCAGCCACGCCGACACCGAGTTGTCCGAGATGCCCGACGAGACGCTGACCGCGGCCTGCCACGTCTGCCCGCCGTCGGTCGATTTGCGAAGGTACACGCGATCAGCGCCGCTGCGCGCGTCGGCCCACGCCGCATACATCGTGTCATTCGGTCCCGCGGTGATCGAGGGGATCGCCGGCAGGTACACGAGGAACCGGCCTGACGGCACGAGCCCGCTGTCGATCTCCTGACCGGCGCCGAAGCTCTGGCCGTGGTTGGAGGACCGCGACAGAACGAGCGCGAACGGCGCCTCCCACGCCGGTCCGGGCAGGTTGAGGAAGTCGCGCGCGTCGCCCTTGAAGTCCTCGTACATCACGGCGAGGTTGCCGCCGGAGTCGACGACGGGTGTGGCGGCCCCCACGTGCGGCCGCGACTGGTCGCTCACCTGCACGGGCGCCGAGAACGTCTGCCCGCGATCGGTCGATTTCTGCAGCAGGATCTCGGACTGACCGGGAATGGTCAGCAGCCCGACCTCGGTCGCGTGCAGATAGGTCACGTAGACGGCGCCACTCGGATCAACGGCGAGCCGAGCCTGGAACGCGTAGCGGCCGGTGATGGGGTAGGGGCCCTGGAACGTCGCGCCGCCGTCGTTCGAACGCGCGAGCCACAGCTCCTGCGGGTCGTTGCCGGATCCCTCGAGGTTGACGTAGATCACGTACAGCGTTCCGTCGGCGGCGAAGGCTGCGTCCGGTCCGTAGCGGCGGTCGCGCCCGGCCGGCAGCGGCAGCTGCGTCGAGCTCCACGTGCCGCCCCCGTCGTTGGTCCAGTGCATGCCGGCGTCGTATCCGGGGCGGTCGATGCGATCGGTCACCACGATGTTGTTGGCGTTGGTGGGGTTGCGCACCACAGTCGGGCTGTCGTTCGCGCTGACGATCGCATTGGGTCCGCCCGCGCTGAGCAGCGTGTTGCTCGTCACCTGCGGACTCGGGCTGGCCGTCGCCAGCGTCACGATGAGAAAAGCGGCGGCGACGATCACCAGCGCGATCGCACCGGCCAGCAGCTGCATGGCGCGGCTGCGCACGTTCAGCATCTACTGCGTCCCTCCCAGGCCCAGCTCGACCGCGGTGACGCGAGCGTTGCCCGCCAGGACCGCGGTGTCCACCGGCGCCGCGATCGTGATGATCACGACCGCCAGAATAGCCGGAGTGAGCCAGCCCCGCCCGGGGCGGATCGCCGGCCACAGAGCCTCGGGCTGGAAGGCTCGTTCGGCCTTGGCGGGGAAGACGCGATTGATGCCGCGCACCATCGCGCACGTGACGATCAGGCTCGCGAGGATCGCGAGCTTGATGCCGAACTCGGCGGGCTGGAAGGACAGCAGCGCGACCGCGATCACCGCGGTGGCGACGCCGTAGAAGACGCGGCCGGCCTGCGACCTCGGTGCGGTCACGGGGTCCGACATCATGAAGAACACGAAGATCAGCACCTCGGGCGACGTACAGATGTCGACCCAGTAGTTCCAGCCGCAGATCGCACCGGGGTGCCACACCGCGACGAAGCAACGTCCGGTGGCGGCAAGGACGCCGATGAGCACAGCCAGCGTCACCCAGAACGCGACGGCCATGCGCAGCATCTTCACCGGCCGCAGGATCCACCAGGCGCCGAACAGGATCACGCCGAACGCGAGGCCCACGCCGGCGCTGAGCGGCCCCCACCAGAGGTACTGGGGGAACACGTTTGTGACGCCACCGACCAGAAGTATCGCGACCAGCCCCGCGTTGGAGGGGTTGAAGACGTGCTTGCCGTCGATGCGGATGAGGTACTTGGAGAGCAACCCGACCGCACCGGCGGCGATGAACCACTCGATGCCGTTGAGGCTCCACCAGTCGGCGTGGTGCGTGCCGGTGGTGCGCAGGATGAACGCGGTGCTGTTGCCGGTGAGCATGCCGCTCGCGGGCCATGCGAGCAGGCCGTCGCGCCAGAGCACGACACCGAACTCCAGCAGCGCGCAGAAGCCGATGGTGATGAGGATCTGCGCCACCGAGATCTTGAAGCCGAGCAGCGTCTGACCCAGGACCTGCAGGCTGATGATGATTGCGGCGAGGCGCAGCCGCACGTCGCGAATCGACGGCTTGATGACCTTGATATCGCGGCTGCCGAGCCTGAACGTGGGAACCGGCCGGGCGGTGACGGGCGCGCTGGCCGTGGTCATGCCGCGGTCAACGACGCGCCCGCGTATGCCGACGTCAGCCGGTCGCACCAGATGACGACTGAGTGATACGCGGAGGGATTCACACCCGCCGGTATCGGGAAGTTGAAGGACCCCGCGGTGATGGGCAGCGGCGCGACGTCGGCGTACTGGTTCGCGATGAACTGCGGCGTGCTGCCCGGATGCTGCAGCACGCTGAGACGGATGATGAAGTCGGTGTTCGGTGTGACGTAGAAGTTCTCGAGCCGGAGCGCATACGAACCGTCGGCCAGGTGGTAGATGCGCGCGGTGCCCTGGCCCTGCTGGTCGATCCCATAGAACGAGCCGCCGGCGAGCACCGAGCTTCCCGCGGCGGTCATCGCCGCCTCCGGCGGTGAGTTCTGCGGACGATCGAGCTGCTGCTGCACCTGCAGTCTCCAGTCGCCGGCCGCGGTGATCGCAAGAGTGAACGTCCCGCTGTTGACCGCATAGTTCTCGCCGGATCCGCCGCACGCCGCGTTGTGCGCGATCGGCTGCGACTTCGCCACGGACTGCCGCGCCTCGATGCTGATCGAGCCGGAGTCGCACTGCCAGTCCACCTTCCACTGCAGCGCATCCGAGGCCACGCTCACGGTCCTGGTGCCGTTCCCGCTCCCGCTCGGCGTGGCGATCGTCACGAAATAGGGCTGGGCGGGCAGCTCGTTGGTGTGGTTGATCGCCTGCCCCGCGGCCTGACTGAGTGACTGGTCGGACAGGGTGGTCGGGGCGGGGAACGCACGATCGCGCAGGCCGAAGGCATTGCCACCGAAGAACGCCGCGGCGATGAGCGGCAGCAACAGCAGCCATCCGAGCGTCTGTGTGGCGTGGCGCGCGCCAGGGTTGGGGAGTTGCATCTGCTGAACTCGGCTTGCGCCGCGGGTTGAGTCTACTCGCGCCCTCCTGACGCTTCCGCGGCCGAGCCTGCTTGGAGTGCTGCCGCAACGTGGCTTCGCGGCAGGCCCGCCGCTCCGACTAACGCCGCAACCACGAGCAGCGCACCTCCCACCGCGTACAGCGGGCGCACCCCGAACGCCGACGCCGCGACTCCACCGGCGGCGATCGAGGCCAACCGTCCCGACTGCCACACACCGTCGAGCAGCGCGAAGGCGCGACCGCGCAGCTCGGGATCGACACCCTCCTGCACCAGGCGTTGGAAGGACACCATGCCGCTGGACGTGTTGACGCCGTAGAGCGCGAGCACCGCGGCCGCGGTGGCGCCACTCGGCAGCACGGACAGGAGCACGTCCCCGGCGCCTCGAACGGCATAAGCCATGCTCACGACCGTTCGAGCCGCGACGCGCGCGAGAGCCGTCACCAGGACTGGACCGGCCAGCGCACCGGCGCCGATGGCCGCCAGCCACAGCCCGTAGCCGGTGGGGGAGAGCCCGTAACCCTGGCGCGCCAGGACGACGAGGAGGGCGGACGTCGCGCCGACCGCAAGCGCCGCGAGCGCCTGCATCAGAAGCAGCGGGCGCATCAGCTGGGCATGCCAGAGCAGACCGAGTGACGCGAAGGGACGGCTGCGTGCGTGGCTGGGCGCGGCGAGCGCCGGCCGGCGCGGGAGCCGGAGCAGGATCAGCGCGGACACCAGGAAGCTCAGGGCGTTCAGCGCGAACGGCACCCGGGCGGTCGCGACGGCGACGAGCAGCCCGCTCAGGGGCGCGAGCACCAGCTGCAGCACGACGCCCGCGGTCCACTGCAGCGCGTTGGCGGCCGTCAGCTCATCGTCCGGCACCAGTCGCGGCACCAGCGCAGCGCTGGTGGGCGAGAAGAGACCCGTCGCGGCGGCGAGGATGAAGGCGACCGCGTACGCAAAGGCCGCCGTCGGTGCGGCCGCGAGGCTCGCGGCCGCGATGCAACGCACGACGTCGGCGACGATGAGCACGGCCCGCGGCGGGAGCCGATCGACGATCGGGTTCGCCACCGTGGCGCCTCCGATCGCGCCCACGATCTCGGATATGACCAGCCCGCTCACCGCGGCCGGCGAGCGCGTGATCGCGTAGACGAACAGCGGCAGCGCGACGAAGTTCACCGTGTCGCCGGCTCGGCTGATCACCGCAGCGCTCCACAGCGTCCGGTAGGCGCGGTGGCGCAGCACCCGGCGATAGCTGCGCAGCGCGCGAGTCATGCGCCGCGCAGAGCCTAGCTGCTCGCGGCCCCGGCCCCCAGCTTCTCCTCGGCCATCCGCGTGCCGGCGATGCGCGCGCTGATCTTCGCGAACGCGGTGTCGCGCGACGTTGAGGTGTCGTCGCCGAACGGTGAGAAGCCGCAGTCGTCACAGGTGCCGAGCCTGCGGAGCGGGATGTACTCGGCAGCCTCCAGCACGGCATCGCGCACCTCTTCGGGCGTCTCGATCCGCGGGTTGATCGGGTCGATGACGCCGACGAACACGCGCTGATCCTCGCGCGAGCTGTCACGGATGATGCCGAGCACGCGGGCGCGGTCCTGCTCGCTGGCCAGCTGCACGTAGAAGTTGTGCACGTTCATCTTGAACAGCGCCGGCAGCAGGTCCGCATAGTCGACATCGGCGCTGTGCGTCGAGTCCCGGTCGCCGCCCGGGCACGTGTGGACGCCGATGCGCTGCCGCTCGGCGTCACTGAATCGCGAGAGCACCTGGTTGTTGAGATCGATGAACGCGTTGAGCACACCCTTGCTGGGATCGAGCTTCACCGCCAGGCGCCCTTCGGTGAAATCCATCTGCACGGAATCGGCCCCGTGGTCGAGGCTGCGCCGGATGTCCGCTTCGGCGTTGTTGACAAGGTCGGCGACGAACGCGTCGCGTGAGTAGCCGGGGATCCCCTCGTCGGGATAGAGCAGGCTCATCGCCGAGGCCGCGATCACCGCCTGCTTGACCGGCACGTGCGCGAATCGCTTGGCGGTGTCGAGATACGAATCGGCGTACACCTGGTAGTGAAACGGGCCGGCGGTGAGCTTGGGCAGCTGGCGCGTGTGTCCGTCGGCGAACGGGATCACGACTCCGTTGGGATCCAGGGTCTGCAACCCAGTCAACGGATACGTCGCGAAGCTCGGTTTGGTCTGCTCGCCGTCGGTGATCACCGGCGACCCGGTCGCCTCGAATCGCTCGATGGTGTCGCGCACGGCATCGGCGCCGGTGGCCTGAAGGTCCTCGGCGGAGATGCGCCCCGCGGCGAACGCCGACATGGCGTCGATGAGCGACTGCGGGCGGGGGATGCTGCCGATGGGCTCGGTGGGAATGGTCATCGCGAACTCCTGCGGATCGCCGATGCTCACAGCTCCTGGACGCGCGGGAGGATCCGCCCGCTCCCGACGGAGCGCAATGGTACGTCCGGCGAGGCGATGACCGGCACTGCCTGCGCCTAGCCCACCCACGTCTTCAGCCAGTCGATCGCCAGCGAGTTGGCGCGAGTCAGATCGGCGCCGCCGAAGATGTGTGTTGCGCCCGCAAAGCTCACGAACTGCACATGCGCACCGTCCGCCTGCAGCGCCTGCACCGTTGCGGCCGTCCAGTCCGCGGGGATCTCGGGGTCGGCCGTGCCCTGCATGATCAGGGCCGGCGGCGTCCCCGCATCGAACCAGGGTCGCGGCGACATCAGCTGGTATGCGGCCGCATCCGAGGCCGGATCCGGGACGCCACCGGTGCCACTGGTCGCATGGACCCACCCCTTGCTCGCGTTGTCCGCCATGTCGCTGCTCACCGGCGCGTAGAGCACGGCGGCGCGCAGGCCCGGATCGGCCGCCATCAGGATCTCGGCGACACCGCCGCCGTTGCTGTGCCCCGCGACGGCAACGCGCGTCGGGTCGGCCTGTGAAAGCGTCGGCAGCTCACTGATGAGGTCGAGGTCGCTGATGGCCGCGCCGACGATCGAGGGCACGTTGGTCGCGCCCGGCCCGGAGCCGAGGTAACCGGGGTATGACGGCGAGATCGTGAGGAACCCCGCCGACGCCATAGGGTCCGCGTAGGGCGCCGTGTCGAGGCCTTCGTAGTACTGGCTGACGGGTGCGTAGCCGTGGTTCACGAGCACCACGGGGAACCTGCCGCCGCCGGAGGGGATGTCGAGGACGCCCGTCATCGTGTCGCCGGCGCTCGTCCATGTGACGTGGTACTTCGCGTACCCCGGCCCGGAGCCGATGGCGTCGCCGACGCTGATGCGGCCGGTGGGCCGTGGGCGCGTTCGGAGCGTGGCGATGGCATACGGCGGCAGCGGCACGACAGTCGGTGTTGCACCCGGCGTGCGCGCAACGGCCCGGGACTGTGATGTCTGGGTCGATGCCGACGGAGACGGCGCACATGCCGCCGTGACCATCGCGGCGACACTTGCGAGCGCAGCGGCCGCCGCGCGCGCCGTGGTGTTCAGTCGCCGGTGACCGCCCGCGGTATCCCCTCCGGTTCGCGCTCCGCCGGCGGATGGATGTCGAACGAATCGGCGAGGCGCACGAACAGGTTGAACAGTGCAGCGTCGTAGACGGCTTCGGCGATCTGCTCGTCGCTCCAGCCGGCGTCACGCGCACTCTGCACCTGCTCGTCGGTCACCCGGTACGCATGCCGTGTGACCGTGTCGACAAGGTCGAGCAGCGTCCGCTCCGCGCTCGTCACCGGCAACTCGTCGAGGCGCCCATCGCGCAGTGCGCGCCCCAACTCGCCGTACTCCTCACCCTGCAACTGCAGGAACCACACGTGGCTTGACAGTCAATAGTGGCAGCGGTTGATCGCTGACACGTACGACGCGATCATCTCGTGCTGCGCGCGCGTCAGCGCACCGTCGGTGAAGTGCATGCGCGAGGCAGCGTCGATGGCCCGTAGGAAATCGGGGCGCAGGCTCATTGTTCGCAGGATTGCGGGGACGGGTTGATCGCCGCGGTCGGCCTTGAATTTCGCGTACAGCTCGGCGAGCTCGCCGCTTGCGTCCTCGTCCTCGACCCACTTGATGCGCGCCATCCCGCTTTCCGCTTGCACTGACCGCGCGTCAGACCGCGGCTTCCTCCAGCCACGACGCCAGCGAGCGGATCGCCTCCACCGCCGCCGAGTCGGGTGCGGCGTCGATCGGGGCCAGGCCCTGCCGCTCGGCGGCGGAGAGCTCGAGGTCGTACGGCACGCTCGCGATGATGGGGAGGTCTGTGTCGCTGCGCACGCGGTCCACGTCGGCGTCGCTGCGAACCTTGTTGACCAGCACGTGGGTCGTCTCGTTGCGGATGTTGCGCAGCGTGATCAGCCCCTTCGCATTCGGCTCGAGCACGGCGATGCGCACCGGGGCGAAGGAGGACCAGCCGAACACGGGCTGCCGCGTGCCGGCGGCCAGGTCGGCGACCACGGCCCAGCCCGGGCGCTTGAAGCCGTCGACCACGCGGCGGAACACGATGGTCACCTCTGGCCGCACATTGCCGGGCAGTTTCCCCAGCTCGAGCAGGTGCACGCCGTCCGGCGTCGCCAGCGAGTACGTGTCGACCAGGTGCGCCGGGCCCGCGCCCTTGCTCACCTTCCAGTGGCGGCCGCGCTTGCCCTGCACCACCGCGGCCAGCCCGAGCGGCAGGCGCGGTGCGGCGTCAGGCGGCGCCCCGAGCGAGTAGGCCATGCCCGGGAGGGTGTCGACGTCAAGCGCGAGGACCGGCCAGCCGGCGCGCCCGAACAACCGCGCCACGGTCCCCGAGATCGTCGACTTGCCGCTGCCGCCCTTGCCGATGAAGGCCACGCGCGGCCCGCGTGCAGCGGCGCCGTTGCTCCCGCTCACGTGGGCGGCGGGTCAGGCTGCGCTGACGGCGGCGTCTCGCTCGAGCCGCTGTGCCAGCGCGAGCAGCGCGTCCAGCGCCGGCGACGAGTGCCCCCCGTCCAGCGGCGAGGCTCCGGCGGCGTCGGCGTGCGCGATGGTCTCGTCGAGCGGAACCCGCGCCACGCACTCGACGCCCGCGCGCTCGAAGCCACGGCAGATCTCGAACTCGTCACGACCGCTCGTCAGCTGGTTGGCGACGCCGACGATGCTCGGCACCTCGGCCTCGCGCGCGATTCGAATGATCTTGCGAGCCGTCTGGATGGCGATCGGGTTCGGAGTCGTCACAACGACGAGCACGTCGGCGGGGTTGAAGAACCCGCCGAGAGCTGTGGCCGGCTCGTCGATGCCTGCCTCGAAGTCGGTGATGACCCGGTCGAAGCCGTGCCGTCCGAGCATGTTGCCGAGCATCGAGCGCACCTGCGCGGCCGGGGTGCACCCCTCGTTCGCCTCGACGCGGGCCGCCAGCAGGGTGACGTTGTCGGGCGCCTGCAGCGCGTGGCGCTCGGTGAGGATCTCCGGGTCGTCGGTGAGGATCGCGACCCTGCCGACGCCGATCTTCTCGACGGCGACCCAGAAATCGGTGGGAATGGGTTCCCGTTCCGCCACCTGGGCAAGCGGCACGCCGAGGCTGACGCCGAGCACGGGGTTGGAGTCTCCGTCGACCGCGAGCACGTTGTGCCCCTGCCGACCGAAGAAGCGCGCCAGCGAGGCCGACACGACAGTCTTTCCGACACCGCCCTTGCCGGCGACGGTGATTCGCAGCGTGCCCATCGAACTTGCCTCTGTTCCCATAGGTCCTCTTCTTATCGACTGCTATCCTAACTTTCGGACGGCATCTGGGCCGGCCGCTAGGGTGAGAGCCAATGCGCATTGCAATTTCAGGTAAGGGCGGATCGGGAAAGACCACGCTCGCGGGGACGCTGGCGCGCGCGCTGGCTCAGCAGGGCGCCTCGGTGCTCGCCATCGACGGCGATCCCAACCCGACGCTCGGGTACACGCTCGGCATCGCCGCCGGGGACGTCGACGCGATCCCCACGATCCCGAGGGACATCCTCGAGACGATCGCCGCACCGGACGGCACCGCGGTCCGCCGCCTGCGGCTCCCCATCCCGACTCTCATCGAGAACTACGGCAAGCAGGCGCCCGACGGCGTGAACCTGCTGATCGCCGGGAGGGTTGACCACGCCGCGCGTGGTTGAAACTGCGGAGTACATGCCGCGGTCCGCGGCATTCTGCGGGAGCTGATCGCATACGGCGACGGCGTGACCCTCACCGACATGGAGGCCGGCATCGAGCATCTGAGCCGGGCCACCATCTCGGACGTCGACCTGCTGCTCGTCGTGGTCGAGCCCTACTACAAGTCGATCTACACCGCCGAGAAGGTGGTGGAGATGGCGCGCGAGCTCGGCATCGACGAGATCGTCGCCGTCGCCAACAAGGTGCGCAACGACGAGGACCGGGTCGCCATCACCAAGGCGACCACCCGCTGGGACGTGCCGATCATCGCTGAGGTTCCGTTCGACGAGAGCCTGCGCGAGGCCGAGCAGAATCAGGAGGCGCCGATGGACGCCGCGGCGGACAGCGCCGCCGTGCAGGCGATCCGGAAGCTCGCCGCGAAGCTCCTCGCGCCCGCGGCCTGATCAGGCAAGCGGCCGCGTCGCGTTGGCGGCGACGAGGTCGACGAGCGTCGCCATCAGCGCGGTGAGGAGCACCAGCGCGCCCGGAACCGAGTGGATCAGCACCGTCTGCACGGGGACGAGGCCCTGCGCCGCCTGAACGATCAGCGGCACGTGGGTCGCGAACATCCAGGTGCCGGCGACGAGGGTCACGAGCGACCCGGCGAGCGAGCGCCGGCCGCGGAACAGCGAGTACCAGGCGATCCCGACCACGATGGCCGCGGGGACGACGTGGTCGACGATCTCGTTGATGGTCAGCGTGGAGAGCGGAAGTCCCACGGCGTTCGACACGTACGGCGCGATCGCATCGAGGACGCCGAACACCACCAGGGCGATCGAGAAGTACGGCGCGTCCGGCGCCGCCATCATCCGCCTGCCGGAGCCGGCCGTTTCCTCCTGAGCCACGGCCGTAAGCCTACGGCGGGTCAGTGCCGGCCGGCCGTAGGAGGGGAGACGGCATCTCGCTCCGCGCGACCTCAGCGTCGGGCCGCGCTGCGGCCCGCGCGTCGCCAGGAGGAGGCTGAACGAACCGAAGCCATGTGGGTGCGGCTTGATTTCCCGGTGACAGGGGTATGCGATTTACCCAGGGGAATTCAGACCCGACGACAGGCAGAGGGCGCCGTCGCTGCTGCGGTAGTAGGCTTGATCTGAGCGCAGTCGGACTGTGTACCCATAGGCGAAGGAAAGGACGCACGAGATGAAGATCGCGATCGCAGGCAAGGGCGGAACGGGCAAGACCACGATTGTCGGGAGCATGGCGCGTGAGCTCGCCCGCCGCGGCCACAAGGTCACGGCGCTCGACGTCGATCCGAACCCGACGCTGGCCAACACGATCGGTGTGCCGCTCGACTCCGTCGAAGCCGCGAAGACCCTGCCGTTCGATGCGTTCGAGCGGGTGATGCTGGACACGGGCGGCGCGGTGCTGAAGCTGAACCTTCCGGTCGAGCAGGTGCTGGAGGCGGTGGGCCTTCCGGGACCCGACGGCATCAACCTCGTTGTGGCAGGGCGTGTGGAGCACGCGGCGCGGGGCTGCAACTGTGCGACGCACGCGGCCGTGCGCGCCGTCCTGGAGGCGATCACCGATGAGACGCCCGGCGTCGTACTGGTCGATATGGAAGCCGGCATCGAGCATTTCTCGCGCGCCAACGGCACGCTGCGCTACGTCGACGCGCTGCTGATCCTGGTGGAGCCCTTCTACAAGTCGCTGGTCACGGCGCGGACCGTCGTGTCGCTGTCGGCGGAGCTCGGCATCCAGCGCCGGTATGTTGTGGCCAACAAGGTCAGAAACGAGAACGACCTGGCGGCCATCAAGGAGTTCTGCCGCGAGTCCGGCCTCGAGTTGATCGCGATCGTCCCGTTCGAGCCGGCGTTTCCGGAAGCGGAGACCGCCGAGACAGCGCCGATCGACGCAGCGCCTGACGCGCCTGGCGTGCTCGCCGCGCGTGGACTCGCACAGCGCGTGCTCGAGGTGCTCGAGGACAAGGAGCCCGCAGCCGTCTGACGCTGGCGCTGCCGCCGACGCTGTGTGAAGATTGCATATAGCCAAGGGATTGGGTTCAACGGAAGGTGATCGACGGGTCGGAGGTAGGGCTGTGAAGATCGGCGTCATTGGCAAGGGCGGCAGTGGCAAGACCACGGTTTCCGGGGTGCTTGCGCGCAGCCTGGCCCGGCAGGGCTGGGAGGTCGTCGCCATTGACTGCGACTCCAATCCCAACCTCGGCATCTCACTCGGCCTCGGTCTCGACCAGACCCAGGAGCTGGCGGCGATCCGCCAGGCCCTCGACGAGGGAACCGAGGAGCACGCGCCGACTGCTGAGGAGGTCCTTCAGAAGTTCGGCAGCGTCGGCCCCGACCGGGTCCGCGTGGCGGTGGTCACGCGCATCGACAAGCCCAGCGGCGGCTGCCCCTGCTGCGGGATCTCGCCCGAGCAGCTGCTGGCCGAGCTGGAGACCGGGGAGCTGCCGCCCACCGCCGGGAACGGCACGGCCGGCGCCGCCGGTCCCGTGGCCCAGAACGGCTCAGCGCCGGCTCGGCCCGGACGCGTGCTGATCGCCGACATGGAGGCCGGGCTCGGCACCATCGGCCGCATGCGTGAGGGCTCGCTGGACGTCGCCATCCTGGTCACCGAGCCGACGCCGAAGGCGATCGAGGTGGTGCGGCGGGCGGCGGAGATGGTCGTCGAACACAAGATCGCCACGCGCACTGTCATCCTTGCAAACAAGGTTCGCGATGAATCGGATGTCGAGCGGGTGAGCTCTGTGATGCTGGCGGTGAACGGCCTGGCTGGAGTGGAGGTGATCGTCGTGCCGGAGGACCTGGACGTCCTGGCGGCGGACGCACAGGGCGTCTCGCCGATCGACCACGCGCCGGATTCGCCGGCGGTGGAAGCTGTCGCCGCGATGGCGGAGCGGCTGGCGGCATGATCGGCGACGATCGCGCCTCCAAGGTGTCCGACGACGGGCAGCCGAAGAACATCCTGCGCGCCTGGCTGCTGCTCCTTCTCAACGAGTCGCCGGCGCACGGCTACGACCTCGTCGAGCGCCTCGAGGGCGTCGGGGTTGGACGTGACGCTGGAAGCCTCTATCGGGCGCTGCGCGGCCTCGAGCACGAGGGGCTGGTGCGCTCGGCATGGGAGGCCTCCTTGATCGGCCCCGACCGCCGCTGCTACGTGGTGACCGACGAAGGCCGCGAGCGCCTGCGGGCTTGGGTGGGAATCCTGGAATCAGTTCAATCTTCTGTTGCTGCGTTCCTCGATCGCTGCAGGAGTGCTGTTGATGAGGACAGAGACCGAGTCGTTCCCCGCTAAGGACTATCTCTTCTGGCGAGACGAGATCCTCCAGGTCATGTACTGGATGGCCGGGGAGGGTCTCGGCGAGTCCGTGACGCCGGATGATCTCGTCTCGTTCCTTCGCGCCGACTCCGACCTGATCTCCGGCGTGATGGCGCGCGTGGCAGAGGAGCGGTTCCTCGAGCCTGGCGCGGCAGGCGCGTACAAGCTCACGGAGCTGGGCATGGACGCGGGCAAGCGCGGCTTTGCGCTGGAGTTCGAGGGGATGATGGCGCAGGGGCACGGCGACTGCGATCCCGACTGCTGGTGCCACAAATCCGCTGCGCGTGCCGCGCAGTGCACGACCGAGCGGCTCGCGAAGATCTACGGCACGTAGGCGGGCGAGCGCTGTCGCCGTCTCAGACGCGGGAGACCGGCACATCGCTTCGCTCGACCACGGCGTCCGAGCGGCGCTGCCGCCCGCGCCTTGCTCTGCACCCCACGAAATCTTCGATTTCGCCGGGACCCCGCACCTCGGCGCGACGAACGCTCCGACCACGTACATCGCGCCTGCGAGAAGGTCTTGCTCCGGATATGCCGTTCTCCCGTGCGTTCCCAGTCAACTGCGCTCACAGCCGCCTCCGAAGCACGTTGATCTGATCGCGCACGCGGTTCGCGTCACACGCGGAACGCGCAGCAGTCGTGCCGCGGTCGATCTCGTAGCTGCGTTAGCCATATAGCGTTATTGCAGTGCCTGGCACTAGGTGTGCCGTGCATTCACCGCTGGGTGCGCGTGCAATACATGCGCGCTGCCGCTACCGCGCACAGTGCTGGGCGCCTATAGTTCCGCTCATGGTTGGGACTGAGGCACCCGTTCGCACACAAACAGCGACCGGAATAAAGACTGGTGAGCTGCTCGTTGAGCCCGTAAATCGTGTCGGTGGCGGTCTGTCCATGGACGTCCGCATCGACTCCTCCGGCAAATACGCGGATGCGCGGCTCGCTGCCGATCGCTATCGCGGTTACGAGGAGATCCTCCGGGGCCGTGACATGCGTGACGCCGTGTTCGTCTCGAGTCGCGTCTGCGGGTATCACGGCGGCCAGCACGCGATCGCATCCGTGCAGGCGGTCGAGATGGCGATCGACCTTCCGCCCACGCCGATGGCGGTGGGGCTGCGCAATCTCGGGCTGTGCGCGGAGATGGTGCACGCAGAGGCGGCGCATCTCGTTCTTCTCGCGGCACCGGACTTCTCGCGCCAGCTCGTCGGCGAGCACTATCCCGACCTCCTGTCGATGGCCATGCGCGCGCCTGCGGAGCACGTCGAGCTGCACGGCTACCCGACCATCGGCGACATCATGGGCTCGCTCGATCCCATCACGGGCCGCTGGTACAAGGACGCCTTCGATGTTGCGCGCATCCCGTACGAGATGTACGCGGTCATCCACGGCAAGTACCCTCACCCGCAGACCATTGTTCCGGGCGGTGTCGGCTCATACATGTCGCAGACCGCGGTCAGCAAGATCCAGGACTATGCGGTGCGTCTGCTGTCGCTGGTCGATCCTGCAAAGCGCATCGCAACGATGATCATCGACCTGCTCGACTGGCTCGCATCGATCCCCGGACTGAGCGACATCGGCAGGGGTCCTGCGAACTTCATCGACTCGGGAATGTGGGACGACCCCGAGCCATACGATCACACGTGGGAAGGCCTGAGCCTGCGCAGCAAGATGCGCTGGGCAGCACCGGGTGTGGTCATCAACGGGCAGCTCGTGACGGGAGACCTCGCCGAGGTCGCCGCCGGTGTCGAAGAGACCGTGCAGAACTCGTTCTTCGACGATTTGGGCAGTCCCGTGCAGGGGGCGCCGTACCCAGCACTGCGCCGCGCACCGCGGCCGCAGGCGATCAACTGGAACGGCAAGTACTCGTGGTGCACCAGCGCCCGCTGGCGCGGCCAGACCGTTGAGACCGGTCCGGGTGCCCGTCTGTGGACGACAGCCCTTCGTGGCACCATGCCGCGTCCGAATCCGTTCCTCGGAGCGCAGAACGGCACC
>JAFALX010000125.1 GCA_019234035.1 Candidatus Dormiibacterota bacterium
CGCCAGGCCGAGCCCGGTGCCGCCGGCGCGGCGGCCGCCCTGGGCGGCGCCGTGCGCCTGCGCTGCGTCCTCGATGATCGTCAGCGAATGCCGCGATGCGATATGGCTCAGTGCCGTCATGTCGGCCATGAGCCCGTACAGATGGACCGGGATGATCGCGCGTGATCGTGGTCCGACGAGCCGCTCAACGGCGCGCGGGTTGATCGTGAAGTCCTCGCCGATGTCCGCGAAGACTGCGACTGCGCCCTTGCGGAGGATCGCGTTCAGGGTCGCGGCGAACGTGAACGGCGTGGTGATCACCTCGTCGCCGGGGCCGACACCGGCGACCTGCAGCGCGGCCTCGAGCGCGACTGTGCCGTTGCCGACTGCGATCGCGTGCGTCGTGCCGGCCATCGTCGCGCATAGCGCCTCGAAGCGCTGCACCATCGGTCCCTGTGCGAGGCGTCCGCTGCGCAGCACGTCGAGCACGAGCGTCTCGACGTCGTGGCCGAGCTGAGGCTCGCTGATGCGAAGTCGTGTCGAGATCACGGCGATCCTTCGTACGACTGCAGACGCCGGCGCAGGGAGAACAGGCCGCGCGCCATGCGCACCGAATCGCCAAGCGGCGACACGGTCGAGCCGGGCGTCGCTCTATAGGTGACCGGCAGCTCGACGGGCGTCACGCCGAGGCGTGCGCTCCAGACGACGATCTCGGTGCTGATGAGGAAATCACCGCAGCGCAGATGCGGGGCGATCGCGCGCGCGAGCGCAGCATCGATGAGGATCGTTCCCTGCGAATCGCGCACGCGGAGCCCGAGCACGGCGAGACGCAGCAGGCGGAACGCCTCGCTCATGGTGCGCCGCATCGCAGGGATCTGCGTGCGTGACCGGGGGTGCGCCTTGGAGCCGATTGCGAGCCGTGGCCGCGGATCGATCGCGAGGAGCGCGTCGAGATCGGTGAACTCAAAGGGCAGATCGGCGGCGCTGAGCACCAGGACGTCGCCGTCCGCCACCGCGATGCCGCGGCGCAGCGCGTTGCCCATTCCCGTCTCGGACTGCGTCACCCGGACGGCGACACAATCATCAGCGGAGGTGCCGGCGAGCTGCGCGCAGACCACCGGCGACGCATCGGTCGAACCGTTCTCGACGAGGATCACCTCGGATCCTGGGAAGGCAGCCAGGCGATTGAGCAACCGTTCGACTGACGTCGCGATGACCCTCTCCTGATTGTGCACGGGCAGCACATACGAGAGCCGCGGCGCGGAGCGGGCGGGCGTGCACGAGTCGCCAAGCGACTGCGAAGCCCCGAGATCGAGAGCGACACTGGCGCAGCCGCTCGAGGTCGAGGGGCGCAGGCCGGAGGGCGGCGACGCGTGCGCGCCCACCCGTCTCACAGCGCCGCGCTCCGCGCTCACGTCGCTCCGTCCTCAACAAGTGCAGCGACCTCATGAGCCGGCAGGATGCTGTCGCGCTCGCACGCGGCGTCGACGCGTCCATCGATGAGGTCGGCGAAATGGCGCAGCTGCAGCAGGAGCGGCTCGCCACCGTGGCGCACGAACGGGATGTCGACCACCGTCTCGGCGCGGTACGCAGGTGCCGGCCCCTCGGTGAGCGTGTGCGTGCGGTGCTGGTACACGGTGACGTCCTGACGCAGCAGGTCCACCTCGTACAAGGCCGCCGGCGTCTCGATCATCTGCGTGCGCACCTTGCGCTGGCTCGCCCGGCTGCTCGACAGCGTCGCCACCAGCGCGCCGTGAAAGTCGAGAACGCAGTCCGCGACCTCGGTCACCTCGGTGCCGGCGCGCGTGAGCGACGACGCGACGCGCGGCGTCTGGTGCGCGTTCGTGTAGCTAAGCGTGAGGTCGATGTCGTGGATGAGCAGGTCGAAGACCACGCTCAGCGTGGTGCGCGGTGTGGTGGGCGAGTGCCGCAGCGCGACGATGTGCACCGGCCGCTCCTCGAGCATCGCCATGACCGTCGTCACCGCCGGGTTGAAGCGCTCGACGAACCCGCACATCAGCGGCACCACGCGCGACGCCGAGTCGCGGACGATCGAGCGCGACGCCTCGATGGTGGGCGCGAGCGGCTTCTCGACCAGCAGCGGCAGCCCGGCTTCGAGGAGGCCGTGCGCGTGCTCCGCATGCATGCGCGTCGGCGTGGCGATCACCGCCGCGTCGCACAGCCGGGCCGCCTCGATGTCGGCGGCGTACGTGCAGCCGTACTTCTCGGCGAGCGACCGCCCCCGCGACGGGTCGCTGTCGATGATCAACGCGAGATCGGCCACGCCGGACTCGGCGATCACGCGCGCATGGTTGCTGCCCATGGCACCCGCCCCGACGAGTGCCAGACGCGGCCTGACCGTGGTCACAGCACATGGTGCCGACGGCCCCGGCCCTCCAGGGGTGACGACCCTGTGAGAGGGCTGCCGCAGTACTTAGATGGGCGAGGGCGTCAGATCTCCGGCACGGGCGTGGCCGACGCGACGAGCTCGACTCCCTCGTGGGTCGCGGCGCGGCTCCGCATCAGCGGCAGGAGCAGGATGGTCATCACGGCAACGGTCGCGATCGAGCCCACCAGCAGGCCGAGCTCGACGCGGAGGAACAGGCTGCTGCCGAGGGCTGTGACCACGACGAAGGCCGCGCCGCCCGAGACCCAGCCGGCCGCGACCTGGGCGTAGCCGCTCAGGGCGATCAGGGTCTGGCTCAGAACCTGGGCGATCATGAAGACAGAGCAGCTCGCGGCGAGGAGCAGGAAGTCGACGCGCCCGAGCTCGAGCCCGCTGCCGAACAGTGTCTTGGTGATGAACGGGCCGAGGAGCGCGAGCCCGATGGTCGCCACGACTCCGAGCGCCGCAACGAGCAGGAGAAGCTGCACGAGCGTCCTGCGGAACTCCACGTGGTGCCCCTTCGCCGCCAGCGCCGACAGCTTCGGCAGCAACGCGGCCTGCACTGCCTGGAAGAGAAAGATCGGCACGTACGCGACGATGCGGCTGCTGAGGAACTGACCGGGCGCCGTCTCCTCCGACGGGGAGGCGAGGAGCTTCACGGCCACCGTCCCGATGCTCAGCAGGAACTGCGTCATCACGCTGGCGACGAGCAGAAACCCGAGTGCGTTGGAGAGCTCCGACCACGCGGCCGGCGGACCGGGCTTCAGGAGACCGGTTCGCCCCGCCGCGACCAGCACGACGGCGACGAAGGACCCGAACACCAGTACGAGCCCGTACGCGCCCGCCACGTGCACGGCGGCGAGCCCGAGGGCGACACCGAACACCACTCGGGCGACGCCCTCGAGCGCCAGCAGCGATCCGTACGGCGCGAAGCGGCCGTTCCCAGCCAGCGTTCCACGGGTGAGGAACTGCAGCGCGTACACGGCGAAACCGATCGCCAGCGCCCAGACGAACGCGCCATCGCCGTCGAACAGCCGCGTTGTGAGCACGCCCGAGGCAAGCCCCGTGGCGAGGACGAGAACGAAGGCGAGGCTGCCGCCGGCGACCGCCGCCCGGATGACCAGCGGGCGGCCGCCCTCGCCGCGGGTCCGTCGCGCCGCCAGCGCACGGCCCACCTCCTGTTCCAGGGGCAGAAAGAAGCCCGGGGCCATGACGAACAGCAGCGCCCAGAACGTGGACAGCGGGGCGTACAGCGCCTTGCCGAGCGCGTGCGAAGCGACCGAGAGGAACCCGTACTGACTCAGGCCGGAGATCACGAGCCCGACCCCGACGACGATCGCGCCCTGGGGCAGGGGCACGCGTGCGAGCGCCCGCTGGGCCGCGTTCACGGACAGGTGTACTGCAGCGGACGCGTGACGCTCATGGCCACGGGGGAGAGAAGTTCGAAGGTGATCGATGCGTGGCTCACCTGGCCGTTGAGCTGCCAGTGCTGCGTGATCAGGAACGATCCGTCGCGCGAGGACACCGGCAGCGCAGTGCTCCCAGTCTGCTCACCGTCGCTGCGCTGCCACCGGTACAGGATAGTGCCGGCGCCATGCACCGAGCCGGTCGCGCTGGCCACGAAGGTGCCGGTGCAGGAGCCCTGCGCCGGCTCCACGTGGAGTGACACCGGCCGGCTCACGCTCAACGCCGCCGGAGCGGGCGGCGAGGTGCCGCGAATGGCCGGCACCACAACCCCGCCGGCGACGCCGACCGCCAGGGCGAGGACGACCAGCGCGGCACCGGTCGCCGCCACGCGCAGCGAGCGCGCCGGCGTCGTCCGGCGCTGCGCAAGGTCGCCCGGAGCGGCGCGGACGACCGGCCTGACCGCCCCGGATGCTCGCGGGGAGGCCTCCGCCGCGTCCTGCGTCCCCCGCTCGGAGCTCGGGGGAGCGGTCGCGACGGCGATGGTTCGCAGAGCACGGAGCTGCTCGGCCGCCGTCTTCCGCCAGTCCTCCCCGAGGTCACGACGTGCCGCGTCGACCAGCGCCGAGCGCATCGCGGCAGCCGTGCGGTACTGACGCTCGCGCCTCGCCGACGCGGCGCGGGCGAGCACGATGCGGAGCTGCCGCGGCAGCGTCGCGTACCTGGAGGCCGCCGAGCCTGCGGTGAGGTCGACGACGAGCCGCGCGACCGCCCTCGTGTCCGTCGCGGGCTCGGCGGGCACCTGCGGGCGCATCGCCCGGCCCACACCGAAACCGCCGACGCGGACTCGCGTCCCCTCCACGGAGATGACGCGTGGCTCGATGGCCCCGTGGACCACGCCGGCGCGATGCGCGGACGACATCGCGAGCAGCACGGCTTCGGCGATGAACAGCGTCGCGGCCAGCGGCAGCCCGTCGTCACGCTGCAGTGCCGGGGTGTGGTCCAGCGCGAGCGAGTCGGTGACAACACCCACGTGTTCGCCGCACGAGAGCACCTCGTACACCGATGCGATCGTCGGATGGTCCAGCACCGTGGCGCGGTCCACCTCGGCGGAGAGCCGTTGCCGGAAGTCCGAGTCGGCGCCGAGTGGCGCTCCGATCACCTCGACGGCGACGTCGACACCGCTCTCCGCATGACGCGCATGCCGGACCTCGCCCGCGAGGCCTGTGCCGCTGATGTCTCCCAGCTCGTACCCCTCGAAGGCGTAGGCCGGGTGGGCCTCAGGGGTAGATCCCACGAACGGCTGTCGCGTCGGCGACCCTCTTGACGGCGACGAGGTAGGCACCCAGGCGCAGCGACACCGTGTGGGCCTGTGCCTGCCTCCACATCTGTCCGAACGAGCGCTGCAGGATGCGCTCGAGCCGGCGGTTGATCTCTCCTTCCTCCCAAAAGAGGGACTGCAGGTCCTGGACCCACTCGAAGTACGACACTGTGACACCACCCGCGTTCGCCAGGATGTCCGGCACGACGGTGATGCCGCGCCGCTCGAGGATGGAGTCCGCGTCAGGAGTGGTGGGCCCGTTCGCGCCCTCGACGACGAGCCGCGCCTGGATGCGTCCGGCATTCGCCGCGGTGATCTGGTTCTCCAGCGCGGCCGGCACGAGGACGTCGACAGGCAGCTCGAGCAGCTCGCGGTTGGTCACCGGGGTGGTGCCTGCGAACCTCTCGATCGTGCCGGTGTGGCTGCGGTGGGCCAGGAGCGCCGGGATGTGGATGCCGTCGGGCGAGTAGATGCCGCCTCCGAGGTCGGAGATGGCGCACACCCGGAACCCGGCCTCGTGCATCAGCTCGGCGGAGACGCTGCCGACGTTGCCGAATCCCTGCACCGCCACCGTTGCCTCGCCCGGGTCGATGCCGAGCTTCCCGCAGGCCTCGAGCGCAACGATCGTCACGCCGCGCCCGGTGGCGCTCGGGCGTCCCTCGCTGCCGCCGATGTCCAGTGGCTTGCCGGTTACCGCGGCCGGCACCGAGTAGCCGGCCTCCATCGAGATCGTGTCCATGATCCAGGCCATGATCTGGGCGCCCGTGTTGACGTCGGGTGCCGGGATGTCCGACTCGGGGCCGATGAGGACGGTGATCTCGCTGGCGAAGCGCCGCGACAGACGCTCCAGCTCGCGGCGCGACAACGCGCGCGGGTCACAGACCACACCGCCCTTGGCGCCGCCGAACGGGATGTTGACCAGCGCGCACTTCCAGGTCATCCACATCGCCAGCGCCTTGACCTCGTCCAGGCTCGTCTCGGGATGGAAGCGCAGGCCGCCCTTTGCGGGACCGCGCGTCGTGTTGTGCTGGACGCGATAGCCCTCGAACATCCGGACGTCGCCGGTGTCGAGCTTCACCGGAAAGCGCACGACGAGCTCGCGGCGCACCTCGCGCAACACGGCGCGCAAGCCGGGGGTCAGCTCGAGGATGTCCGCCGCGTTGTCGAACTGGCGCTGTGCGTTCAGCCAGGGGTTCTCGGCGCCTAGCGACGGCGCCGCCGCGGTCGTCATTCGGGATTCGAGCCTACCAGGCCCCGGGAGGCCCTGACCGTATACTCGGGCCATGGCGGCCGACGACGAGGCAACCCCTCAGGAAACGTATGCGGCGCTGCAGACCAACGGCGTCGCGCTGTTCGACGTCCGCGAGCCCTGGGAGAACGAGCAGGAGCGCATCCCGGGCGCGGTGCTGATTCCCCTCGGCGAGCTTGCCGACCGCGTCGGCGAGATCCCCGCCGATCGCGACGTGTACGTGCACTGCCGCGGCGGCGGCCGCAGCGGCCGCGCCGTGGCGTTCCTCCGTGAGAACGGACGACCCCGGGCGC
Source organism: Candidatus Dormiibacterota bacterium (assembly GCA_019234035.1). Lineage (GTDB taxonomy): Bacteria > Chloroflexota > Dormibacteria > Aeolococcales > Aeolococcaceae > JAFALX01. The sequence continues at coordinate 6,633 of JAFALX010000125.1, forward strand.
GCAACGTGACCGGGGGCATCGAGGCCTGGAAGGAGGCAGGGCTGCCCGTCAACCAGTGAGCGCCGCGGCCTCGCTGCCCACGCTGGCGCCGATCGCCGGGTACCTCACGCTGCTGGAGCTCTCGGTCGGCACCGCCGCGGCCGCATATCTCATCGATCAGGTCGGCACGGTCGGCCGCGGGTACGTCGGCTCGACGGCGATCATCTCCGCGCTCGTCGGCGGCATCGCGCTCTGGATCGGCGCCAACGTGCCTGCGGACGTCACGCTGCTCCACAGCCCGATCCAGAACGCCGCGATGTCCGACCTGATCCACTGGAGCTTCGGCTATATCGGCGCCCTGCTCGTGCTCGCGTTCTTCAGCTGGGAGGGCACCGATGCGGCTCGCCGGGTGGTCGGCGCCGCCACCCTGCTGGTGGGCGCGGTCTGTATCGGCAAGGCCGCGGTCGCGGTGGGCCCGGCGATCACGGGCACTCCCGGTGCTCTGGCGGTGCTCGCGCCCGCGACGCTGGTCACCGGCGCCGCCCTGGCGGGCATGCTGCTGGGCCACTACTACCTGGTCGCTCCGAGCCTCTCCTTCCGGCCGCTGCGGCAGATGGTGCGGTTCGTGATCGGCGCCGTCGCCGTGGAGGCACTCGTGGTCATCGGCGTGCTGGTGGCGGCAGCCCCCTCGGCGCGGACGCAGATGCTGACGACCTATGCGCTGCCGTTCTGGCTGCTCGTGATCGGCGCCGGCATGCTGTTCACCGTCGGGGTCACGCTGCTCACGGCGCATTTCGCGCGCATTCGCGCGAATCAGCCCGCGACCGCGATGCTCTACGTGCTGATCATCAGCGTGCTGATGGGGGTCGTGCCGGCGCACCTGCTCTTCTTCGTAACGGGAACCCCGGTGTGACGGGGTCGGGCGGAGGCTGCCCTGTCTGCGCCAATCCTTCCTATGATCCGCACGCGTGAGCGAGGAGCCCTTTCTCTCCGTCCTGGTTCCCGCTCTCAACGAGGGCCGGACGCTGGCAGCGGTGATCGACCAGGTGCTGGCGGTGCGCGAGCCGCTGGAGATCATCCTCGTCGACGACGGATCGACCGACGACACGTGGGCGATCATGGCCGGCTACGCGATGCGGCACCCGCGCGTTCGCGCGTACAAACACCGCCGCAACGGCGGCAAGGGGGCGGCGATACGGACGGCGCTGCGCTACGCGCGCGGGTCGTACGTGATCATTCAGGACGCAGATCTCGAATACGAACCGACCGAGTTCTCGCAGCTGCTCGAACCGGTGCGGCGCGGCTTCGCGAGGGTGGTGTACGGGACGCGCGCGTTCGCCAGCCACGCCTCGTACTCGTACTGGTATGTCATCGGCAACCGCGCGGTCACCACGGCGGTCAACGTCCTCTACAACGTGTATCTCTCCGACATGGAGACCTGCTACAAGCTCATGCCGCTGGACGTGGCGAGGAGCCTGCACCTCGAGGCGCGCGGCTTCGAGCTGGAGCCGGAGGTGACGGCAAAGCTGCTGCGGCTCGGCCATCGCATCTACGAGGTGCCGATCACGTACCGGGCGCGGTCGCGCGCGGAAGGGAAGAAGCTCACCGCGATGGACGGGCTTCGCGCGTTCGGCACGCTCGTGAAGTACCGCCGCTGGGAGCCGGACCTCGACGGATGAGCAGGATCGCGGTGGTCGGCACCGGCTACGTTGGACTGACCACGGCGGCGTGCCTCGCCGACCTCGGCAACGAGGTCTGCGGGCTCGACGTCGATCCGCACGTCGTTCAGACGCTGCAGAGCGGGGAGGTCCCCTTCTACGAGCCTGGGCTGCAGGAGCTGGTCGCGCGTGGTCTGGCGACGAGCCGGCTGTGCTTCACGACGGTGTACGCGGATGCCGTGCGCGACGCCGAATTCATCTTCCTCGCGGTGGGGACGCCGATGGCCGAGACCGGTGAGGCGGATCTCAGCCAGGTGCGCCAGGCGGCCGCGACCATCGCGCAGCACCTCAGCGGACCGGCTGTGATCGTGAACAAGAGCACGGTGCCGATCGGCACCGGCGACATCGTCGGCGACCTCATCCGCGACCACCTGCGTGAGCCGGTGCAGTTCTCTGTCGTGTCGAACCCCGAGTTCCTGCGCGAGGGATCCGCGATCCACGACTTCATGCACCCCGACCGCGTGGTCATCGGGTCGCACGACGCGGAGAGCACGCGGCGCGTGGCCGAGCTGTACAAGCCGCTGGATGCGCCGGTGCTGGTGACCACCCTG